>CAMDWC010000140.1 GCA_945878825.1 Haliscomenobacter hydrossis DSM 1100 | reverse complement strand
TGTATTTATTACCTGGTTGTAAGCCAGAAACCCCTGAATTATTTTTTTCCGGGGAAAGAATTCTTACCCCTCTCGATGCCTGAAATACGGACTGAGTCCATAATCCTTTCTCCTGATTAACCTCTCTGGCGTTTAAGGAAAATGAGTTTGCGTCGCAAAGTTTAGTATCTAATCCTGCATACGATTCACTCTGAGGTTTAATATTGATGATCAGCGTATCTTCTGAAAATTGAGTGCAGGCGACACTGGAAAGAGAATAAATAAAAGAATAGCTTCTGCCTGGTCTAAGGTTTTCCAAGCTGGCAATAGGAGCATTTGCATTATTTATGTTAACCACCGAATTATCACTTGCTCTCCAAAACCTCCAGCTTCCCTGGCTAAAGGAGGTAGCTTCTGCTTTTATATTAATGGTTGGTGCTGCACAAATGGCAAAATTATTTTCCACCACAGCCCTTTCATTTGGTATAGCAGAAATGGTTACAGGAAGGGAAGTTGTTGATTCTGAAGAACATAAAGAACCCTTCTGTTTTACAGAAAAGACGACCGATTTACCGATAAAAGGAGTTAAATTTTGAATAATAGTCACCGATTGTTTGCCTGAATCAATAGGTACACCGTCAGCATACCATACATAAGCGGCGCCTACCAGATAATTTGCGGCCGGTATTCTTAAAGAAATACTGGTTTGTTTATCTGTACAAACATCCTTTACAGGTTCAAGTGCAGGCAAAACCTCAGCAGGAAATACAGTCACTGGAATAATGACCGGATTGGTAGAACATCCATTTACGGTCATAACGACCGAGAAATTTCCTTCCCCATTACTTTGTTGAATCTGAGCGATTACAACCCCGGCACTGGTAGAGGTAAAATTATTTGGCCCCGTCCATTTATAGGTAGCCCCATCAAACTGACTTGCATTTAAACGAAGGTTCGAACCTGCACAAACCGGGGCATTAGAAGTAACCGAGAGAATAGGGAGTGGCTTTACCGATACTTTGGAAACCAGTGAGGTATCGGAATTACATCCATTATTTCGAATAAATACACTATAATCTCCTTCGTCAGAAAAAGAAACCTTATTTATTTCCAAAACGGGTAATTGGGTTTCTACTATGCGCCCATCAGGTAAACGCCAATGATAACTGGTACTTCCCGAGCCAGAAAATGGGGATGTTCTTAAAACAAAGGAATTATTAAGACAAGCGGTAAGTCCCTGTTCCTGATTAAAAGGAGGCGCGGGCTTTGACGGTCTGCTTCCAAGATTAACCTGATAGCTTGCTGTTTTTGATTGACAATTATTGGCCGATTGAATGTATAACTGGTAGGTTCCGTTGGCTAAATTACCCAGTCCTGTCAGATTTACCTGGTTATTTCTTCCGACAAAACCATTTGGACCTGTCCAGAAATAGGAATAGGTACCATTATCTAAGGGTAGTAATTTAGGTCTTAAGGATAACGTATTATTACCAGCTGCACATGGATCTCCGAGCAAATCGAGGGAGGTAATCAAGACAGATTGCTTGACAAAAAGTTCTGTCACTGCATCTCCCTGACAACCAGCATTAGTGGTAAATCGAACGGTATATTTGCCACTTTGCGTTAATTCAACACTATCAATGATAATATTTGACCCAGACCGTTGAAAATTCAATGGTCCAGTCCACTGATACGTTCCGTTTTGCTGAGGGGAAGAAACAGATAACCTTACGGGAGTACCAGCACAAACCTCCTGCCCAGGAAGAAGAATACTAGGCTTTACAAAAGCATTGACTAACATCGGAATAAAATCTGAATAAACATCGGGGCAAGATAAATAAGATACTTTTAACCGCCAATCGCCGGAAAGGGCGGTACTGACATTGGGAACAGACAAGGTGGAGGATATGCCTTTTACCTCTGAACGATCGGGTCGAATCCACGTGTATTCACCTGGGAAAAAGGTACTTTGCAAAAACAGGGTATCTCCGACGCAAACAGGACTATTACTAATAACGGAAGGTTTTGCGGGCACCTCCGATATAGCTACTTTTACCGAAGCTTCAGAAGAGGAACATCCTGTTCTGGAAACGGTTAATTTATAATTTCCTGCATTTTTCAAGCCAACATTTGTTATGGGAGCTGGCACCCGAAGCGTGGAACTATAACCTTCCGGACCTGTCCATAAATAAGTTATTGCCTCTCCTTGCACATTAGTTCCTAAATTCAAGGTACCACCAACACATAATTGCACAGAATCTTGTAATGGTTTTGCTACAGGTTGTGCATATACTTTTATATTTCTTGCGACAGATGGCTCTGAGAAACAGCCGCTATTTTCAACCATCAGATAAAATGAAAGCGCGGTTTCTTGATTTTGGACTACACTATAAAGAGGTAGCTCTGTTATGGCTTGCAGATTTCCCGTAGGATAAGTGCCCTTATACCAATGATATTTGATATTGGCACCTACCGGATTGGCACCAGAACGCATATTGATCGCTGAACCTGTGCAATAAACTTGTGCACCCTGAATAATTGCGCGTGTGGGCAAATCAGCAATAAAAACATTCACGGTTCCACTTGATTTACAGCCCATTGTACCTGTTACTTCGACCGTATAGTTTCCGCTGTGAATGCCGCGGCTAAACGGAATTTTAGGATTTTGCAGCGTTGAAGTGAATCCATTGGGTCCTACCCATCTATATTGAAATGTGTTTCCAATCGCCTGTGAGGGTGGATTTGCAAAAAGGAAAAGAGTGTCTCCGCCACATATATTTACCCGATAATCAGGCTTTGGCGTTTCCTTTTGTACTTTAACCACCGTATTACAAGTATTTTTATTCCCCGCCTGATCATATACCGTCAGTATCAACGGAACATCCCCATTCGTTTGTTCGCAAGTCAAGCGACTAATATTTAGTTCTTTACGGGAAATCGGACAATTATCACTAAGACTTAAGATAACCTCGTCGAGAGTTATGACAGGAAATAAAAGATCTCCAGGGCTATATTTTTTTGTAACCTGCTGACATTGAATTACTGGAAATTGATCGTCAATGGTTACGATATTAAAGGTACAGGTGTCCGCGTTCCCATTGGCATCACTGATAACATAAAAAACTTGGGAGGTTCCCGGATTCAATTGCACCACCGGCACTGGTTTATCTAAATCGAACAAAGTATTTGGATAAGTGGTGACACCTCTAATATAAAAATAGGGGTTTATCCGATTTACGCTTAATTCAGCCAGAAAAAATGATTTATTATCAAATTTGGTAAAAATATCCACATTATCGCAAGGGCTAATCTGCCCTACGGTTTCGATTGAAAAGCTGACTTTTCCGTCGGCAAGCCAATTTTTTGCTATCTGGGGAGCTATTTTAAAGGAAATCCTTCTTCTAATATTGCAACCTGCGGCATCAAAGGGAATGGTACCAATGAATTCATTTCTTTCTCCCCGAATATTTAATCTTACCGATGGACTGGACATATTAAGTCTAAAATCAAAGGATATGGTCACACTGTCTTGCGTAGAAGTAGGCACATCGTTGAAAGCGACGGAGAAAGGGAGGAGAACATCACTAAAAATGGACAGGGCAACGCTACTATCCAGTGCATTTTTTTGTTGGTATATAAAATTTTGATTACAGTTATCTGTTGAAATAGAAGGCCTGGGTAAGGGAACCGGCGCTATGCACTCTCCCGTTGGAACTACTGCTGTTTTGTCTGCACTACAACTAATTTCGGGAGCATAAAAATCTTTAACTGAGATAAACCAAACGCAGGAAGTGGAATTTCCCTCACAATCTGTTATCAAATAGGTGATTTTATGAAAGCCAGCGGATAATGTGATATTTTTTTCGGTTTCATCTACCCAACGCACCGTATTTCCCTCATTTATTTTATAAAACACCCTTCCTGATGGACAAAGTCCTACGCTAAGAGGATACGGAAGAGATACCGATGCGGCACAGGAATTATTATAGACCTTTATTTCTCTGTCTGAGGGGCATAAAACCTTTAACGAAGCTGTATTGGATACCGTTATTTTTTGGGTATAAACTGAGGACGAAGAACAATTTCCATTGGCCGTCCATTTTCTGTAAATTATATAAGATGTTGAGCAATTATTAGATAATGAACCAACAATACTGTCCTGAAAGGTTAGGGTAACCGACTCACAAAGATCTAATAAAACAGGTCTTCCCGTAGCGGAAGGATTCGTAGAAGAACCACACGATATCGTAATGTCGGGCGCTTGATTTAAAAACAACGAATTTTCAAGGGGGGCGATAAGTATTACTAATCGGTAGGTAGTTTGCCTGTTACATTTATCTAAGGCAGTCCAGGTACTTATTATTTTACTTGAAAAAGAGCATAGAGAATCTTTTGTAATTACTTCATTATAAGTTACTGATGCTAATTGACAAGATTCAAAAGAGACAGAATTTCGATCGGGAACCACCTCGGAGCATGATAATCGAAGGGTATCGGGAAAAGGAGAAACGATAGTTGGCGGGAGCAGATTTCTACGAATAAACAGAAAAACATTCTGCCCTGTTTGCCTGCCTTGTGCATTAAAATAGGTGAATGTATGTCTGATCGTGTCCTCGCAAGTCTGCATATAAGGATAGCCATCAGGCAAAGGAACCACCGACACGGAACCACCTTCCTGCACCACTGGCACCTTGTATTTAATACTTAGGTTATCCAGCCAGGTCAGGTAAGTCGATACTCCCACAGTACAATTGACCACTAAGGTATCTCCTGGAGCGGCTTTACTTTCCAAACTGAAAAGTAAAAGAAAGAGAATAATCAAGGCAGGAATTCCTTTTACGGGGGAAGACCCGAACAATAAAATTGATCGGCTCATGAGCAAACAGGTTTTTGGAATGGTCTTTACGGAACCACTTGAAATTCAGAAAATCAAGTACAAATTAACCTATTTTTTTCAACAATGCCAATGAAAAAAAGACCTGATTTGGAATCCTTCAAATAAAAAGTTCATTGGGAACATCTCCGGCCACTTCAAGTCCTGCCATTTCGGCTCTGTCCTGGAACAAACATTTATCTCCTTGAAAGAAAGACACTTGTAAAATTCCTTGCAAGCTTTCATTCACTTTTCCCGTCATTTCTCCCTTAATGGGACTCTTCAATTCACCCGCTCCAGGCTCGTGTTTCGCCTGAATTTCTAAGCGATATACTTTATCGCTCAATGTAATGTGAATAGAATCACCGACAATTTTTGTCTTTAATTTTGCGCCAGTATAGGTCGTAAACCGATACAATTTTCCCTCAAAATACCACCCTCCGAGGAAGCCATTAAAGTGACTTCCCAAAAAAGGAATCCTGGCAATGGACACCATTAGGGAAGCTTTTTTATTTTCAGAAAAATGATTACTCTGCATCCATATCCACCAGGAAGGGAAAGATTTACCCCAATCTTTTTCCATATAACCCAATCCCTGGTCAAAAGAAACTTCCTCCTCTCTGTCTGTTCGGGTTAATGAACCCGATAAATCGTGATTCATACTTAGGACACCGTGATAGCATTCCATCATAGGAACGAAACTATATGGGCCCATGACACCCGGAGAAAAAAAGGACCCGGGCCAGCCCACCCGGTTATGGAACCGGATATTTCCTTTCAATATGGGTAAATTGAGTACTACCCCGTCATTACCAAAATGATTATCACCCAATGTCAGGGAAAAATCGTGTTCGCCCGGTTGAAATGCTGCAACATCAAACTTGTAGTAGTAGCTTTTCTTAGCCATACCGTCTAAAACCTGAATAAAAGCGTGATTTTCACCATTATCCCCTAAACTAATCCCCGGAATAATGGCATAAGCATGAGAGCGCGTTGAATCAATCATTTTTAGGTACCAACCTTCAAAATAGGAAGATGATTTACCCCAGCCATGATACATTTCAGGTCGCCATAAAGCCCTTATTTTTCTTTGAATACTCATATTTTATCAGATTTAAAAAAAGCCGCAGGAAAATTCCGAACGGCTTTTAGTGCGTACTGCAATATAAATCTATTACGCGTACATTGCTTTACTATGAGTAACTTTAAATTTTTCCTCCGCCAGGATTTCAAATCGATAACCCAAATGATTGAAATAAGATAAAATGGCGGGAAGGGCTTTTTCCAGCCTGGGGAAAGCTTTTAGCGTGTCATGAAAAACGATAATGGACCCACCCGTCGCATGATTTATAACATTTGACGTAACCTGATCTGCATCAATACTTTCATCGAAATCGCCACTCATTACATCCCACATTATAATTTGATAATGCCTTTGTAAAAATTGAGCTTGTTTAACCTTCAAATGTCCATAGGGTGGCCTGAATAATTCAGATTTCGCCCGGGTGGCACCTTGTCTGACATCGTGGAAATAGGTAATATTTTCAGAACTCCACCCATTTAAATGTGTAAAAGAATGATTAGCCACACAATGACCGAAAGATTTTACCTTTTGATAAATTTCTGGGTTCGAATCTATTTGTTTTCCAACACAAAAAAAGGTAGCTTTCGCGTTAAATTGAGCTAATTGATCTAAGACCCATGGGGTAACTTTTTCGTTTGGCCCATCATCAAAAGTCAGGAATAAAACCTTTTTTTGATTAGGAACCCGCCAAACATAGTTGGGAAATAGACCTTGTATAAACTTGGGCGTTTTTACGAGATACATAATGTTTTGTTTTGTTCAGGGATAAAAAACTATGATTGTTGAAAATCATCTATATCATTAAACGTAAAACCTTTACTTTTGCTGCTCAAAAATTTATTTATTTCCCTTTTATTTTCATTTTTCCAAAACATACTATGAAAAATTCATCTTTACGTTTTCGTTTTGCCCCAAGTCCGACGGGAGCGCTCCACATTGGAGGCATCAGAACGGCTTTATATAATTATTTACTGGCAAAAAAACTGGGCGGTACTTTTATCCTGAGAATAGAGGATACGGATCAGTCCAGGTACGTGGAAGGCGCTGAAAAATATGTTATTGACTCGTTAAAATGGTGTGGAATAACACCAGCTGAAGGTCCTGGCTTTGGTGGTGAAGTCGGCCCTTACAGGCAATCGGAAAGAACCGCTATTTATGATGAATACATCGACAGACTCATCCTCTCCGAGCATGCATATTATGCTTTTGATACCTCAGAAGAACTTGAAAAATACAGGACTGAGGCAGAAAACACCAGCAGACCCTTCAAATACGATTCTTTTACCCGGCTTCAATTGAATAATAGCCTTGCTTTACCACCTGAAACCGTTAAGGAATATTTAGAAAAGAAAATGCCATACACCGTTCGATTAAAGGTACCAGAGGATGAAAGCATTCATGTTCAGGATAAAATCAGAGGGGAAGTAATTTTTCATAGTCAGGAATTAGATGACAAGGTATTAAAAAAAGCGGATGGCCTTCCAACTTACCACCTGGCAAACGTAGTGGATGACCACTTAATGGGTATCTCTCATGTTATTCGTGGAGAAGAATGGTTACCCAGCACCGCGCACCATGTTTTATTATACAGAGCATTTGGCCTTGAGGATAACATGCCCGAATTTGCCCACCTTCCCCTTATTCTAAAACCTACCGGCAACGGAAAACTGAGCAAAAGAGACGGGGTAAAACTTGGTATTCCCGTTTTTCCCATTTCCTGGGTGGGAGAAACAGAGGAATCTTCTTTTACCGGATTCCGTGAAGCAGGATTTCTTCCAGAAGCTATGCTCAATTTTCTGGCATTTCTGGGTTGGAATCCAGGTACCGAGCAAGAAATTTTTACCGTTGACCAATTAGTAGAAGCATTTGACATTACGCATATCGGTAAGGCAGGAGCGCGATTTGATTATGAAAAGGCAAAATGGTTTAATCAGCAATATATCATTCATTCCAGTCCTGAAAATCTGGCTAATCTTTTACTCCCTCTTTTACCCGAAAAATATAAGCCTGTTTCTCAAGACTATCTCATTTCCTTTTGCAAATTAATGCAGGAAAGAGTTGTTACAATAAATGATTTCTTTGAAAATGGATACTATTTCTTTGAACCTGTTCATACATTTGATACAAAAAACATAGCAAAAAAATGGTCACCTGCCTTAAAGCAAACCATACAGCACCTAATAGAAAAATGGTCCGCTTGTTCCCCTTTTAATCAGGAACAAATACAACTTTCTTTTGATACCTTTATGCAGGACAACCAATTAAAAACCGGAGATATTTTACCTGTTTTTAGAATTGGCCTTGCAGGAACCATGAAGGGTCCCGCTGT
>CAMDWC010000139.1 GCA_945878825.1 Haliscomenobacter hydrossis DSM 1100 | reverse complement strand
ATTCAATATTATTTACTTAAACGTGCGAATATAGCTTTTTAAAGCCGCTTTTTATGAAAGAATGCTTTTAGTAAACGGTTTTTTTTTGTAGCTTGTTTCAATATATGACTTTATCTTGAAAAAACATTTGCCGTGGCTAGAATATCTCTCATATTATTACTATTTATGATTACAGATGCATCTGCTCAAAGTACTTTCGTCCCTAATTATGATGAAAATAAGGTTGTTAATTATTCATTACCTGATTTAGGCGATATCATTGGCGAAAAAATTAACAACGTATCTCAGTGGGAAAAAGCAAAAGGTAAATGGCTGCAAATTTATGCTTCAGAAATGTATGGAACCTTTCCATCAAAAAAAATAAGCGTTACTTCTAAACTACTGGTTCAAAAACCAATACTAAACGGTAAAGCGGAAATGAACGTATGGGAAGTTTCTCTCGCCGGAAAAGTAAAAATTCATCTCATTGGTTTTATCCCTTTGGGTACGCCAGTCAAGGCAGCCTTATTAGGCCTTAATTTTTGCGGAATTAACACCGTTTTTATGGATGCTGAAATCCCTGTTTCGTCAAAATATGTAATTTGTAATGAAACCCCATTTTTCAATAATCATATCGCCACTGACAAAGCAGTTGGAACACAAAAAGATACCTGGCAGATAGAAAAAGTGTTAAATGCAGGCTATGCTTCCTTTTCCGTAGCATGTGCCGATTTTGAAGAGGATTTTCCTGATGGTTACAAAAAAGGGGTGCGAACTATACTTGCCAATGATTTAAATATTAACCCTAAAGATTGGTCTGCTATGAGCGCCTGGGCCTGGGGATTAAGTAAAATGTTAGATGTAATAAACACCTTACCAGCCATCAAGAATGCAAAAATGATTCTTCACGGCCATTCCCGAATGGGTAAAGCGAGTCTTTGGGCTGCTGCAAATGATACTCGTTTCGATGCAGTTATAGCTATACAGTCCGGTGAAGGTGGAGCAGCTCTGCTTAGAAGAAATTTCGGAGAAGGTATTGAACCTATAACCACTCGATTTCCTCATTGGTTTTTACCTGATTTTGCAAAATATGCAGGTAATGAATCTACCTTACCGTTTGACCAACATATTTTACTGAGCTTTATTGCCCCAAGACCTCTCTTCGTGAGCAGTGCACTGGATGATAAATGGGCTGACCCAAAAGGAGAATTCCTTTCAGCAAAAGAAGCTGGTTTTGCTTATCAGCTTTATGGAAAAAAAGGTATTTCTGAAGTAAATATGCCTGATACAGAAGTACTGATTGGCAAAAATGTAAACTATTATATCAGAAAAGGAAAACATGAAGTGAACGCTTTAGATTGGGATTATTTTTTAAAATTTATTCCTAACGTTATTTCTGGAGATTTCTGAATTCCTTTATTAAAATGCGTCAGTAATTGTTCTTTATAACTGGGCCCAACTGGAATTTTCTCTTTCCCAACCTGAATCGTATTGCCATCTAAAAAATCAATTTTATTGATGGCGACGATGTAAGATTTATGCACGCGTATAAATTGTGAGGAGGGTAATTCCAGTTCGAGCGCTTTTAAAGCACCCAATGACAATATACGACTACCATTTAAATGGAAAGAAACGTATTCACTCATACTTTGTATGTAAAAAATTTCCGATAACTTTAATCTGTGTATTCTATGTTCTGATTTTACCAATATGATTTCCTTTTCAGAGCCTTCATGTTCAACATTTCCCATTTCTGTCTTAAACCGGTGACGTTCCAATGCTTTATTTACCGCCAGCGTAAACCGGTCAAAACGTATAGGTTTTAGTAAATAATCAACCACATCGAGGGCGTAACCTTCTAAAGCGTGCTCAGGGTAAGCAGTAGTTAAAATAATCAGGGGCTTATAGGTTAATGATTTTATAAATTGCAATCCGCTCATTTCGGGCATTTGAATATCTAAAAAAATCAAATCTATTTCTTTCGATTGCATTATTTGCATAGCCTCAAGAGGGTTTCTGCATTGAGCAACTATGGTAAAACCTAATCGTTGAACATAGTTTTCAATAAGCATTCGCCCCAACTCCTCATCATCAACAATAAGACAGCGCAAATTCATCATATTACAATTTTTCAATGATTAAATCTACTGAAAAAACATGGTCTTGTTCCTCTATGTTCAGTTGAAATTGGTCTGGATAGATTAATTCCAGTTGTCGCCGCACATTAACAAGGCCAATACCCCCCGTATCGTCTGTTGTATGGGATTTATCGGGTAGACTATTTTGGACATTCAAATGCAGGGATTCCTCCAGAAGATGCAGCTTTATGTTAATCCATCCATTTGCTTTGTCCTCAAATTTACTGTGTTTGAACGCATTTTCCACTAAGGGAATGAGAAGCATGGGAGCAATTTCAAGATTTTCAGGAATTTCACCACAATCAAAATTTACATTTAATCCCCGACTATCCTTCAACAAATTGAGTGCTATGAAATGTCTGATATATCCTATTTCTTTTTCCAGCCTCACCTTTGGCGCATTGCATTCATATAACATGTATCGCAACATATCGGAAAGGATAAGTAGATAATCAGGTGCTTTATCCGATTTTATTAGCGTCAATGTGTAAATATTGTTAAGCGCATTGAATAAAAAATGTGGATTTGTCTGACTGCGTAAAAATTTTAGCTCTGTCTCTAGTTTTTCAGACCTTAACAAAACGGACTCCTTTTCCTTTATGGCAAATAAACGGGTAACCTGTAATAAGGTACTGAGCAGGAAAGCCATAAATAAGGGAAAACTTCGACCCAGGAAATACCACGATTTGGTTAAGGTACTTATTTTTCTGACGCCCCGATATCGACCCCTCGGATAAAAATATTCCACCAGTTCCTGAACGCTATAGCTGATGGCCAAAATTAGCAATAAGCCAATAAATAAGTATAAAAAATGCTTTTTCTTAAGATAAAACTTCGGGAAAAGAAACAGGGTATTTAAATATACCAAAGTCATTTGCCCTAATACGATGGTACCTGATTTTGGAATCGTTTCCAGCATATTTTCACCTCCCCCAATTAAAAAGGTTTGTGTGAGAAGTATCCCCAACCAAAACAACGCTTGAAACAATAATATTTGGAAACGAGGCATATTTTACAATTTTATATTACACAATATTAACCCTTGTCTGTATTATTTTGCTATTTATTCAACAAAAGCCTGTTTATTATCAGTAAAACATTAAATAGTACAAAATAGATTGGTTGATAAATTACGGGTATTCGTTGAAAATATTTTTTAACCCTGGTTTTTAACCTTTAATTTGTTTCATAAAATAATTTATAATGATTAAGTACAATTTTTTATTCTTCTTTTCTTTTTGTTTGACCGCGATGACGGCTCAAAATACTACCATTACGGGTACAGTAATCTCCAACGGAGACGGCTCCTCCCTTCCCGGAGCGCATGTGATATTAGTTCCTGCTGCAGGAGGAACGGAACTTGACAATCTTACCGATGACAAAGGGAAATTTGTGGTGAATAATATCAAACCGGGCGATTATCTTCTCACAATAAGTTATTTAGGCTTTACTGATTATAAAAAGCAGCTTCAAATCACAAGACGCGGGCTCGAGCTGGGTGATATAAAATTGGTAGAATCAGCGTACGAACTTGGCCAGGTTCAAGTAGTTGGACAGGCAGCTCAAGCGACAAGTAAAGATGACACACTCCAATTCAATGCCAGCTCTTTTAAAACAAATCCTGACGCATCTGCGGAAGATTTAACCCGGAAGGTTCCTGGCATTGTTATAGAAAATGGTAAAATTCAAGCACAGGGCGAAGATGTAAAAGAGATTTTAGTAGACGGTAAGCCATTTTTCGGAAACGACCCTGCTGCAGCGCTGAAAAATCTTCCCGCTGAAGTGATTGATAAAATTCAAATTTTTGACAGACAAAGTGATCAGGATGCATTCTCTGGTTTTAATAGTGGTCAGACTACAAAATCGATAAACATTATCACCCGTCAGGATAAAAGAAATGGTGCTTTCGGTCGTTTATTTGGCGGGTACGGAACCGATGAAAGATACCAGGCCGGAGGAGCTGTTAATAGGTTTAAAGATGACGTTAGATTTACCCTTCTTGGACAATTTAATAACATTAACGAGCAGAATTTTTCAAGCGAAGATCTTTCCGGCGTAAGCCAGGGTGGAGGTCGTGGTTCTGGAGGTGGTAGTTGGGGCGGCGGCGGTGGCAGCTGGGGTGGCGGAAATAATGATTTCGTCGTAGATCAGAAACAGGGAATTGCCAAAACCAATGCTTTTGGTATGAATTATTCCGATACCTGGGGTAAAAAATTGAAGATTTCAGGAAGTTATTTCTTTAACCAGGGAAATATTGTTTCTGAACAAAATCTTAACAGAGAACTCATTAATAATCGCAGTGATTTTTCTCAGTTCTATGAGGAACACAATGAAGCTACCTCCGGAAATTTAAATCATAGAATGAATATGCGCATAGAATATGAATTAAATAAAAACAATTCATTGATTATCCAGCCTCGTATGTCTATGCAAGATGCTGATGGAATACAACTTATTACGGCCGAAAATAATACTCAGTTATTAAAACTTAACGATAGCAAAACAGATTTTTCTACCCTTCTGGGAGCTTTAAATTTTTCCAATCAGATTCTATGGAGGCATAAGTTTAAAAAAGCTGGTCGAACTTTTTCTGTAGAAGTGAATAATTCCATTAGAAACCAGGATGGTGAAAGTAGTTTATACGCATTAAACAATAGTTTCGGCAGTCGCCTTCGGGCCGATACTATTGATCAGGAAAACAAACTGTTAGCTAAAGGTTCAACCACTAGTGCCAATATTAATTTTAATGAGCCTATCAGCAAAAAGTCAGGATTACAATTATCCTATAATGTATCAAGACAGATTGATGATTCTGACAAAAAGAATTTTAACTTTGAACCATTGAACAATACCTACTCTGAACTCAATGGGGCATTATCTAACGTTCTTGGTAGTGAATTTCTAACCCAAAGAGCTGGTTTAGGTATCCGCGGCGGTAATGAGAAAATGCAATTTAACCTGAATACCAACGCGCAGTGGGTAAACCAGGATGCCTCTCAGACGTATCCCTTACAAGCAAATATTGAAAGAAATTATTTCAATGTGCTACCTTTTGCCTATCTAAAATATGATTTTTCAAGGCAAAAAAGTATTCGGTTTTTTGGACGCGCTTATACAAACGCCCCTTCAATAAGTCAATTACAAGAAGTGGTGGATAATAGCTCTCCTTTAAGATTAAGGACTGGAAATCCGGAACTTTTACAAAGTCTTGGATATAACATGAGTCTTCGATACTCTGCAACAAATCCTGCCAAATCCACTGTTTTATATTCTTACATCAGCGGAACTATCAATCGCAATCAAATCACGAATAGCACCATTATTGCCACAGAAGATACCTATTTGAACGGTGGCGTATTATTTCCCCGAGGCGGACAATTAGTCGCTCCTGTAAATTTAAATGGCAATTGGAACCTAAGATCGTTTACAACCTACGGCTTTCCACTAAAAATGATTAGATCCAATGCTAATCTTAGTTTAAATGCCAGCTATCAGGAACAACCTGGCATGATAAATAAACAAATCAATACCTCTGAAACCACCACTTTAGGCTTTGGGCTGTCTGTGACATCAAATATATCTGAAAAAATTGATTTTACGTTATCATCCAGAACCAATTGGAACCAGGCCATTAGTTCGTTGAATAGTTCTTTAAATAGTATATTCCTGAATCAGCAATTTGAAGGCAGGTTAAACTTGATTTTACCTGGTGACTGGACTTTTAGAAGCTCCATTATTAATCAGTCATTCAGTGGCCTGGGTGATGGTTTCAACCAAAACTACTGGTTATGGAACGGAAGTATAGGAAAGAAATTCCTAAAAGATAACAAGGGAGAATTATCATTGGTAGTATTTGATTTGCTTAAACAAAATGTAAGCATACAAAGAAATGTGACTGAATTATACATTGAAGATGCACAAACTATTGTATTACAACAATACTTCATGTTACGATTCAATTATCGTTTGAGTGCCATGGCACCTGCTACAAACAATCAGCAAAATAACGATATGAGGCCTCCGGGAATGCCTTGGAACAGAGGCAACTAAAGCAAAAAGTGTTTTATTATAATTGTACCATAGTTGATTAAAAAAGCCCGGAATTTTTCCGGGCTTTTATTTTATCCTTTAACACCAATCCAACTAAATTCATACGGCAGATTAGGTACTTTGATTCTTTCTGCAATTCTCTGCAATCTGGCAGGTAAAGCCATTACGTAATCTCTGGCTTTCTCTCCCTGAGCATTTAGATTGGGTACATTCCCAATTTTCCAGTCCTCTAGTAAACCTTCCATAATATCAATGTAATCTTGCGTTGTATAAACACCAATTCTCTGAGCGGCATCCGAAAAATGACTGAAAGTCTCTCCCATTTTAATACCTGTTTCTCTTAAAAAGAGAGCGGGCATAACAATTTTTTTTCTCATCATGTCTTCCAATGCTACCATCATTTCAGAAGGATCTACCTCTAAAATTCTAGCAACGAATGATTTGTATGCTTTTGCGTGTCTTAATTCATCTGATGCAATAACACCACACATTTTTGAAAGCAATTTATTTCCATATTCCTTTGCCAGGGTAGCCGTTCTTCTGTGAGAAACATTGGTCGCCAATTCTTGAAATGAGGTATATATAAAATTGCGATACGGGTCTGAACCCGTTCCAATATCAAAGCCATCGTGAATTAAATATTGAGTAGAAACCTCCATAGCTCTCATATTGATACGTCCAGATAAATATAAATATTTATTTAGCAAATCACCATGTCTGTTTTCTTCTGCCGTCCATGCCCTAATCCAGCGACTCCATCCTTCATTTTTCTCCTGATTGACACCATCAACACTCATCAACCACGATTCGTAGGTTGGGAGAGCCTCCTCCGTAATACAATCACCTATCAAAACCACTAGGTAATCATAAGGTAGTTCTTTAGCCGTTTCTCTTAAATTTTTTACATCATCAAAAAAGTTTTCACTACTAGAATCTGGCAAAAAATCCGTAGGTTGCCAAATCTTGTCAACGGGCGTAAGGTATGAATCAATGATATCATCCATGTTCTTAGCCAGGAATTGCATCACCTCGATGCGATTAGGAGATAGTTGCATGAAATATGTTATTCGTGTTTTTAGAATTTTGATTTGTACAAATGTACAACTTTTATAAGCAATTAATAATTTCGCACCGTTTAAGTTCAAATATAGTATTGAAAATGAGAAAAATCATCGATTTTATTCTTAGCGCCCTTTGTATGGGTTCTTTTTTTCTTCTTCTGGTTATTTTTCAGCCTATCCAATGGATTGCTTATCAGACCATTGGAGAAAAAGCACAAAGAAGAGTGGTTGAAATATTAAACTTTTTCCTAGTTGGGACCCTTCTGTATATTTTTTCTAAAATATCTTTTACCTATATTGAAAGACCGCCTTTGGACAGGCGTATTATTTTTATTGCCAATCATCAAAGTATGCATGACATACCAGCATTGATTTGGTTTCTCAGAAAATACAAACCTGTATTTGTTTCCAAAATCTCTTTAGGAAAAGGAATTCCCAGTATTTCATACAATTTGCAAAAAAGTGGCGCGGCACTTATTGACAGAAAAGACGGTAAACAAGCCATAAAAGAAATTGTAAGAATGGCGGCGCAGGTGGTTGAAAATAATCAATCTACGCTTATTTTTCCAGAAGGAACCAGAGCTACAACAGAACAATTATTACCTTTTATGACGGGCGGTGTTGCTGCGCTGGTAAAGAAAATACCCGACGCGTGGATTGTACCCATAGCCATAAGTGGCAATGCGACCATGAACCCCAAGGGCCTTTTTCCTTTAAAATCAGGCCAAAATTTAAGCTGGACTGTTTTACCAGGTTTTTCAACCGATCAACTTAATGCAACGGATATTTGTCAAAAAGTAGAATCTCAAATAAATAACTACAGGCAATTACTTAATCAAAAATAACCTACTTTTAAATTGCACTTTATTATATTAATTCGTATATTTGAATCTCTAAAACTAAAATAATGAATCTTCATCTTTTTATTTTCGGTCAAGGTCCTTGGGAGGTAGTTCTCATTTTTGGTGCCGTACTTTTGCTTTTCGGTGGCAAGAAAATTCCTGAGTTGATGCGTGGCATTGGAAAAGGTATCCGCGAATTTAATTCCGCTCGTTC
>CAMDWC010000138.1 GCA_945878825.1 Haliscomenobacter hydrossis DSM 1100 | reverse complement strand
ATATGACAATATGTCAGATAAAAACCCCAAAGGCATTCTTTTGTATTGGGGTGAATACATTGGCAATATTTATGCCATTGCGAAGATGTCAGATAAATGACTTAGGGAAACGAAAAACTCCTTTTAAATTCGGACATAATTACTAATCAAATGCCTGCAATTTCAAGGATGTCATTTTTTTCATAGCGAAGATTCCCGATAATAAATTCCTGTCTTAAAGGGGTATTTTTACCCATATAGTAGGCCAAAATCTCATCAATATCTGTTTCATCATTAAGGAAAACCGGATCCAGTCTTATGTCTGAGCCAATAAAGCTGCTAAATTCGCCTGGAGAAATTTCCCCAAGACCTTTAAATCGGGTAATTTCAGGTTTACCTTTTAATTTTGTTATCGCCTCTTGTTTTTCCTTTTCTGAATAACAATAAAACTTTTGATTCTTATCTCTCACCCTAAAAAGTGGGGTATCTAAAATATAAACATGTCCACTTCGAACAAGATCGGGGAAGAATTGCAGAAAAAAGGTAAGCAGAAGCAATCTGATATGCATTCCATCGACATCGGCATCCGTTGCGACGACAATCTGATTATAGCGAAGCTCCTCGATACCGTCTTCAATATTTAGGGCGTGCTGCAAAAGATTAAACTCCTCATTTTCGTAAACGACCTTTTTAGTCATTCCAAAACAATTCAAGGGTTTTCCACGCAAGCTGAAAACAGCTTGAAACTGAACATTTCGAGCCTTCGTTATAGAACCACTGGCTGAGTCCCCTTCTGTTATGAAGAGGGTTGATTTATGCCGATCTTCATCGCTCACCTTTTTAGGAGGGTCATTAAAATGAATGCGGCAATCTCTCAATTTTTTATTGTGGAGGTTTGCCTTTTTTGCCCTTTGATTAGCGAGTTTTTTAATATCTGCAATTTCAGTTCTTTCTCTTTCAGACTGCAGGACTCGCTTTTCAATTAACTTGGCGATTTCAGGATTTTTATGTAAATAATTATCCAGTTGTTCTTTGACAAAATTCCCTATAAACGTTCGCACGGAGGGAGCATCAGGGCCCATGTGAGAAGATCCAAGTTTTGTCTTCGTTTGGGACTCAAAGACAGGTTCTTCCACTCGAATACTTACGGCGGCCATGATAGAGCTTAAAACATCTCTTCTATCGTAGTTCTTTTTAAAGAACTCGGCCACGGTTTTAGCGATGGCATCTTTAAATGCCAGTAAATGCGTCCCCCCCTGGGTAGTATTCTGACCATTTACGAAAGAATAATACAATTCACCATATTGATTTCCGTGGGTAATGGCCAACTCGATATCCTCCCCTTTCAGATGAATAATTGGATATCGCAACTCATCATTTTTTGTTTTACGCTCTAAAAGATCTAACAAGCCATTTTTAGAAACGATGGTAGTGCCATTGAAAATGAGTTTTAAACCTGCATTTAAATAAGCATAATTCCAGAGTTGATTTTCTATGAATTCTTTTCTGAAACGAAAATTCCTAAATATATCAGCATCAGGTTCAAAGTACACCCAGGTACCATTTAATTCTGTAGCATCGAGCAGAGCAGATTCATCGAGCAGCATCCCCTGATTGAAAGCTGCCTTTTTTTGTTTCCCATCGCGGTAGGAAGTAACCATAAATTTCGAGGAAAGAGCATTAACCGCTTTAGTACCTACGCCGTTAAGGCCCACCGATTTTTTAAAAGCCTTAGAATCATATTTTCCACCTGTATTTATCTGGGAAACGCATTCAATAACTTTTCCCAGCGGAATACCCCGTCCAAAATCCCTGATTTCCATGGAATGATCATCCATTTTTATCAGCACTTGTTTTCCAAAGCCCATTACAAATTCGTCGATAGTATTATCTATAACCTCCTTTATGAGGATATAAATACCGTCATCAGGGGTAGAACCATCTCCCAATTTACCGATATACATACCGGGTCTAAGACGAATATGTTCACGCCAGTCGAGTGAAATGATATTATCTTCGGAGTAATTATTTTCCAGCATTTTTTTAATTATTTTAGGATTTGAATCATCAAATCATTTCGTCTAATAAGGAGGCTATTTTTTGAGTTAAACCCAAACGACTATATTTTTCAATGTTTTTATTTTGAAATGAAAAAATCGTTTGGTCTAAATACTGATTAAAGAAAATAGAGATAGCCTTCTCCATACTTTCTTCATCATTATAATCTGCCAACAAACCCGAAGAAGTATTGGTTATTTCGGCCGACAAATCTCCCCCTATTGGCCCAAGGGCTAATATAGGTCTATTTGACGCTAAATATTCAAAAAACTTTCCTGTTAAAACCCATTTGGCACCTTCAAAATTATCAACAAAAAGTAAAAGAACCGTGGCTTCCATCTGCCTTTTCACCACTTCTTCAAATGGAATAAAGTCAACAATATCTATAAAAGATTCAAGATTATATTTTTTAATATCCTCTGATACAGAACTATCAACTTTGCCAACTAATTGAATATTTAATTTCGAAGCAAATAATTCGTTGGCATCAATAAGACTTTTAATAACCTTCCAAAACAAAGAATTATTTCTTCTTTGAGAGAGCGTACCAGCATAGAGCAGGGTAAATTTTTCTTTATTAACGAGAGGTTTTTCTACGCGCTGATAATCATCTATATCAAAACCATTCATGACAATATCGGAATGAATACCTGCATTTTCAGAATTTTGCATCTGCATATTCCTGCCGATGACCACTACTTTATCGGCAGTTTGCAAAATTCTTTTTTCTAGTGTATTATGTTTATTAACGGCCCATTTTGACAACATCAGGGCTGAAAAATATTCAGACCAGGGATCTCGAAAATCAGCCATCCAGGGAACATTGAATTTTAACTTTAACTTTAAGGCAATCAAATGTAAAGAATGAGGTGGACCAGATGAAATAACGGCTTGAAATTTGTTTTTGTTATAATAATCAGAAAGAAAACGAAAAGAAGGGTTTACCCAAAATACCCTGGAATCAGGAATAAAAAAATTCCCCCGTATCCAGATAGCTAGTCTTTCTTTCCAACCCTTTTGAATATAGGTTTTGACATTAACCAAATGCCCGAAATCCATTTTTGTATCCTTTTTCTTACCTGTAAATTTTCTGTATAGTAAAAAGGGTTCCCAAATTGGTCTTTTAATAATTTCAATATCCGATGGAATTTCATCCAGACGGTTTGAATCAATGATAGGATAATCCGGATTTGAGGGGACATAAACGATAGGTTCCCAACCAAAGTTTCTTAAGTATTTAACAAATTTCAACCACCTGTGTACACCTGCTCCACCTGAAGGTGGCCAATAGTATAGAATGATTAAAACACGTTTTAAATGCCCGGACTCCTTATTCATATTCATTTATATATAAAAATAAGCACTGAATCAATTCTGCTTTAATTTCCCACAAAATAACTACTTTTGAATAACACTTACCGATTTAATACAAAATTATGAATAGGAGAGATTTTCATGAACTTGCTTCATTGGGGATAGTTGGCTCATTATTAGCGTCCACATCAAAGCGTCCTGCTGCTTCTTTGAAGGCAGATAGTGACATTATCAAGCCACAGAGACTCCTTCCCGGTGATAAAGTTGGCTTAATCACCCCCGGAAGTTATGTTCCCGATGCCGGTTACGAAAAAGCAGTGAATAATCTTACCCAATTGGGCCTTCAAGTGGTTCCTGGTAAGTATATCAGAGAAAAAAGAGGCTTTACGGCAGGAATGGACGAACAAAGACTGGAAGACCTTCATACTTTTTTTGAAGATCCTTCCATTAAAGCTATTTGGTGTGCCCGGGGTGGTTATGGTTGTTCCAGGCTTTTACCTAACATCAATTATGAACTCATCAGGAATAATCCTAAAATACTCATTGGGTACAGTGATATAACGGCCCTCCTTCAAGGCATTTTCATTCGAACTGGCCTGGTAGGTTTTCACGGCCCGGTAGCAGCGGCTACCTGGACTCCCTATTCCCTCCAACATATTAAAGGCGTTCTCTTTGATTCTTTTACAAAACCTTATGTCATTAATTTAGCAGAAGAGGAATTAACCCCTGAAAGAGAGCATTTTAAACCTTACAGCATACAGGCTGGAAAAGTTTCGGGAAGGCTAATGGGTGGCAATGTAAGTCTTCTTGCCGCTCTTGCGGGAACGCCCTTTGCTTTTGATGCCTCCGATAAATTATTGTTTATGGAAGATATTGACGAACGTCCCTATAGCCTGGACAGAATGTTCACCCAATTGAGGCAATCAGCAAATCTTCATAAAGCTAAAGGTTTGATTTTAGGTGTTTTCGAGGGATGTAATCCTAAAAAAGATGAAGAATCACTATCCCTGAAAGAAACTATTTTTGACCGGCTAAGCGATCTTAATGTTCCAGCGGTGTATGGTCTCTCCTTTGGTCATGTACCCAATAATTTTACTTTACCCTTAGGTATATTAGCCGAACTTGATACGGAGAATAAAACGTTAACCTATCTGGAATCTCCCACTGCTTAACCCTTTCTAACGATAATGCTTACCTTAAATGTCCATCCTTTTCAGTTAAAATTACGTCATACTTTCAGAATCACCCATGGTTCCAGAGATTATCAGCCCACGGTTATTATCTCCCTTTCCAACGGTATTTATACGGGATATGGCGAAGCTACCGCTACTACATATTATGGACTTGATCAAGATGAAATGATTCAGCGCTTTAATGCCTGGAAGCCCATTATTGAATCTACGCCTCTGGTAACAGCAGAGCAATATTGGGAACTGCTTCATCCTCTTCTTAAAAATCATCCCTTTGAACAATGTGCCCTGGATGAGGCAGCACACGATCTTTTAGCTCAGATGGAAGGATTACCTCTTTATAAAAAATGGGGGCTGCAATACCAAAATAATCCTTTGACAGATTATACACTGGGCTTTGGTCCAACGGAGGAAATGGTTGCTAAAATGAATGAAATGCCCTGGCCAATCTATAAAATTAAGCTGGGAACAAAAGATGATTTAAATATCATAAGACATCTTCGAAAGCATACTACCGCTGTTTTTCGGGTGGATGCCAATACTGCCTGGACAGCAGAGGAAACCTTAGCTTATGCTCCAGAATTGAAAGATTTGGGCGTTGAATTTATCGAACAACCCCTAAAACCTGATGATTGGGAAGGACAAAGGCTCTTATTTGAAAAATGCGTTTTACCTGTGATTGCCGACGAGAGCTGTCAAAAGGAAGAAGATGTAAAACGCTGCGCCGGGTATTTTCATGGGGTAAATATTAAACTAATGAAATGTGGCGGACTTACCCCCGCGCTTCGGATGATACAAGAAGCTAAAGAACTGAATATGAAAGTTATGGTTGGTTGTATGACGGAGTCGTCCGTTGGCATTACAGCCATTGCCCATCTATTGCCTTTGTTAGATTATGTCGATATGGATGGCGCTCTTTTATTGTCTAACGACCCTGCTGAAGGGGCTATCATAGAACATGGGGAGGTAGTTCTTCCCCATCGAAATGGTATCGGCGCAAACTTATTTGATTAATCCTATAGCTTGAAAAATATTCATTTATGATGTATAACCTGAGTCATCAACCAGGCAGATGGATGTTTTGTGAAGGGTCCGCCCTCTTATATTTTAGTGGAACAAGCTATTTGGGCATAGCGAATGACCCCGTTTTTCATGAAAGGTTAGCCTCCTCCATAAGTCAGTATGGCAGTAATTTTGGAAGTTCCAGAGTAGGATTCATGCGCCTTTCCATTTATGAAGAAACGGAGGAATTATTGGCCAGGTACCTTGGACAAGAAGCAGCATTAACAGTTTCCTCGGGCACTTTAGCAGGAATTTTAGCCTATAAGGTTTTTACCTCTGTCGGTGAATTAATATTTGCCCCCAATGCTCATCCTGCCCTGTGGTTAGATATCCCCGAAAGTTTTAGCAGCAGAAATGAGTGGGAAGAAACTTGTATTTTAAAAAGCCATTTATCTGGTCCACCTCTTTTTATTTACAGTAATGCCATTGATTCCCTACAAGTTATAGAATATGATTTTAACTGGCTGCAAAGACTGGGAAATAAGCGAGAAATTATTTTGGTTCTAGACGAATCCCATACACTGGGCATCCGGGGAAAGGACGGTAGTGGCATTTTGTCGTCCTTGACCTTGCCTGAACAGGTTCAGGGTGTCGTTATAGGTAGTTTGGGCAAAGGATTGGGCATTCCAGCCGGAGTCATTGCCGGTAATAAATATTGGATAGACAAAATATGGAATAGTCCTCATTTTGGTGGATCATCGCCTGCTTCGCCCGCTTATTTAGATACCTGGATACAAATGCAAGACCATTATAAAACTTTGCGTACCATTTTATTTCAAAATTTACACCAATTTGAAAATCTTATTGGGACTGAAAATCAGGTATTAAGAAGTGTACCTGAATACCCCGTACATTTTTCGACAATAAAAACGCTATCAAATCATTTACTCCTTCATCAAATGTACGTCTCCCATTTCCCCTATCCAACGTCACTGGACGAACCCGTCACCAGAATAGTTTTGAGTGCGCTCCACTTACCAGAGGATATTGAAAGACTTGCCTCGGCCATTGTAAGGTATGAAGCTACATTGTAGCTTACTTTGAATTTTCTAAAAACAACTTATGACTATCATCTGGAAATAGTAGACTGCCCATTATGACGAAAAAAAGACTTACTCCGCCTCCAATTAAGATACTTGGAACCTGACTATGAATGACGAATTCTGATAATGACCAGGCTATTAAGCCACATATCATGCTCAAAATAGCCCCAATCCTTGAAGTTGACTTCCAAAATAATCCTGCGGTTAAAGGAAAAAACAAGGAGACTAAACTTAACGACGAGGACATTCCTACCAACTCATATATATTTGATTTACTTGTCGCCAAAAATGCCGCACAAATGGCTACACCCACGACGGAAAGCCTCATGGTGTGTAGCATCAATTTATCGGAATTATTTCTCAACAATGGCTTTAAAATATTCTCTCCAATGACTGTTGCGGGAGCTAAAATAGCCCCTGAAGTGGTGCTTAAAATAGCAGACAGAAGGGCACCAAAAAAAACAATTTGTAAAAATAATGATCCGTGTTCTAAAACAATGACAGGAATAATCATTTGGGTATCCGCCTGATTCGATGATGGGTATAAGTAGTTTGCACATAGCCCGATAAATAAAGGGATTAAGCCCACAGTTAGATACATTAAACCGGCAATCACCCCAGCTTTAACAGCGGTATTTTCCGATTTTGCAGCCATAACCCTCTGAAAAACATCTTGTTGAGGTATTGAACCCAGTCCTATGGTAATCCATGCGGCGAAATATTCCATCACAGCCATTGGTTTTGCTTCGGGTAAGAAGCGAAAAAAGCCTTCGGGCTGAGCATCTAAAACCACCTGAATGCCCCCCGCCTGATTTGACAAAGAATAGGCCAGAAGTAACAAGCCAATGATAATCATGATCGACTGAACCGCGTCCGTAATGGAAACAGCCCACATACCCCCAAAATAGGTATAAAATACTACCACCACCGTACATAAGATAATCCCATAAATGAGTGGAACCCCAATAATTGTTTTCAGCACAATGGCTAAAGCGACCAATTGAGCGGCAATCCATCCAAAATAAGAGGGGATCATAAAAACAGCTGAGGTGATTTCAGCTGTTCTTCCAAATCTCAATTTAAAAAAATCATTGAAAGTTAAAATATTTAGTCTGTATAAAGGCCTGGCATAAATGAGACCGACTAGAACTAAGCAAAGAGCGGCACCAAAGGGATCTTCAATAATACCTAGAACACCGTTTTCTGCAAATTCTGCCGGCGCACCCAGTATGGTTTCAGAGCCAAACCAAGTAGCAAATAAAGCGCAAGCTGCCAGACTTGTGGGTAAACGACGGCCAGCAATAACAAAATCCTGCGTTGTTTTAACTTTTCTTGAAGCCCACCATCCAATGAGAACGGTACCGAATAAATAAATGCCGATGAAAACTAATAAATAACCGTGTATCATAATCCCCAACTTACCATTCCGTATTGAACAAACTGATAAGGAAGGACTTTGCCCCCAATTTTTTCTAAAGAACGAATAACCTTAAACTTATGATTTTCAGGGGCATAAAAAATCATAAAGCCCCCACCACCAGCGCCTGAAATTTTCCCACCCGTGGCGCCTGCGTTCATAGCCGTTTCATAATAAAGGTCAATAGAATCATTGGTAATTCCCTGCGCCATTGCCTTTTTCTGCTGCCA
>CAMDWC010000137.1 GCA_945878825.1 Haliscomenobacter hydrossis DSM 1100 | reverse complement strand
ACGTTTAGTCCTTAATGTTTTGCTATGAAAACCTTGTTTATTCTTCCTATTCGTTTTTATCAACTGTTTATTTCTCCCTTATTTCCGCCTAAATGCGCCTATACCCCAACCTGTTCTCATTTTATGTTAAGAGCTATTGAAATTTGGGGTATAAGCAAAGGCATAGGAATGGGTTTAAAACGGATTGGTCGCTGCCATCCTTTAGGTGGACACGGATACGATCCCGTTCCTGAAAAATCAATCAACTAATCATGTTACAAAGACCGCGTCGCAATCGTTTAACTTCTACCATAAGGAATTTAGTGCAAGAGAATTATCTTCAGGTTTCTTCCTTAATTCAACCCCTTTTTTTAGTGCCTGGCGAAAACAAAAAACTGGAGATAAAATCGCTTCCTGGCATTTTCCGTTTTTCTGAAGACCTTTTGCTGGAGGAAATTGGTGCCTGCATGGCCGTTGGGGTACAAACATTTCTCATATTTCCTGCCATTCCAGAAGAATTAAAAGACAAAGGTGCTTCATATAGTTATTCAAAAGATAATTTTTATTTAAAGGCAGCGAGAAATATTAAAAAGAAATTTCCTTCCTCTTGCATCATAAGTGATGTTGCCATGGATCCCTACTCTATTGACGGTCACGACGGTTGGGTGGAAGATGGTCAAATATTAAATGATAAGACGCTACCCGTTCTAGCAAAAATGGCAGCAGCTCAAGCGGAGGCAGGCTTTGATATGATTGGCCCGTCAGACATGATGGACGGTAGAATACAATATATAAGGGAATATCTTGACATTGAAGGATATACCAATACGGGAATTATGGCTTATACAGCCAAATATGCCAGTGCTTTTTATGGCCCATTTCGCGATGCCTTAGATTCGGCGCCAAAAGCAGGCGATAAAAAGACCTATCAAATGAATCCCGCCAATTTGCAGGAAGCCTTAAAAGAGGCTCACCTGGATATTTCGGAGGGTGCTGATGTGATTATGGTAAAACCTGCCCTTCATTACCTGGATGTCATCCATTTATTAAAAACAAATACTAATATACCCATTGCAGCTTATCATGTCAGTGGTGAGTGTGCGATGCTCATAGCAGCGGCACAGAATGGATGGTTAGACCGGCAGAAAGCCATTGAAGAAACATTAATGGGTATCAAAAGAGCAGGTGCTGATATAATTATCACTTATTTTGCCCGTGAATATGCGGAGAAAGTAGCTCTAATGAAATAATGATATATTAATTGCTAAAGTTTCTGAGCAAATTATAATACCATTTTTTTCAAGTGTTTATCTCCTTTTTTATCCTTTTGAACTGAGATACTTACCAACTACTATTAAACTCAAGAAAATAATATCCTTTTTGAGTTATTTGACTCAATGATGTTTTTTAGAGGTTTTTAATACAATGTTTGAAACGAATTAATATTCATCTACTTCAGAGATATTTTTAATAACATCGTGATTTTGCATTATTGGCTGATTTAAAAATTTACTTATAAATCAGTCAAAATTAACAAGTTATGATCGAAAATGCAACTTTTTTATGATTTTATTTGGCTGATTATCAGATTTTTATCAACTCCGGAACTTGTGTTTATACGCAGTTAGCGCCAAATTTTTCCTATTGCAAACCAACAAAGTCACGTAATTTAAAGTACTTATGTAAATAAGCCACAAACTAAAAATTTTATTTTTACGTTTTCAATGTCAAAAGCGAAGGGCGTGAAGTTATTACCGAAAAATACAAAACGGAGCAACTACATTAGTTGCCCCGTTTTGTATTTTTAGACCAGGACTAACTCCTTCTCTTCTATAATTTTACGAATATTGATTAGGGCGTACCTCATTCTACCCAAAGCCGTGTTTATACTCACTCTGGTAAGTTTTGAAATTTCCTTGAAACTCATGTCCGCATAGTGTCGAAGTATTACTACTTCCCGTTGTTCTTCAGGCAATAAATCAAGTAAATCCTTGATCTTGTCGTGAGTTTGATCCCTCACCATAATCTGTTCCGCATTCAAATCGGAAAGCGGGAGGACATCAAAAATGTCAAAGGAATCAGTAGTCGTTGTTTTAGGTTTGCGCTTATTTCTTCTGAAATAGTCCACACACATATTATAAGAAATACGGAGTGCCCACTGAAGAAATTTTCCCTCGTGATTATACTTTCCTTTTCTTAGGGTATCAATTATTTTGATAAACACCTCTTGGAAAATATCTTCAGCAAGATTGGAATCCTTAACAAAAAGATAAATTGAACCGTAAATTTTTTGCTTGTGGCGAAGTAATAATTCTTCGAAAGCTTTCTCACTACCGCCTAAATAAAGCATAATGAGTTCTTGATCACTAATGGGATTAACTGTCATACCTAAATTGGTTTACGTTAAAAATCGTAATTACTTTAGTGTAGAAGTTTACTACCGATAGGTTTGTTTTAGTGATTAAAAAAATTATAAACAAATATAGGAAAACATAATTAATATTTCAAGCTATATTTATAAAATTTTCAATAAATTTTGATTTTATACCCCAAAAGTAATATTTTTCGCATTCACTAATCATTTCGTCCAATCCTTTGTTATATTTTTCGACAATAAGAAGATAGTAAGTATTAGCTTTGTGCTAATTGTGATAGTTGAATGAAAAACACTTTATGACCCAGCTAAAAACTGAAACTGACAAAGGCCTTGAAATAAAAAAAACCGTTGACCATTCCATTGAAATCAGGGGAGCCAGGGCCAATAATTTAAAGAATATTAGTATTTCAATCCCTAAGAATAAATTAATTGTCGTCACAGGCGTTTCAGGTTCTGGAAAATCATCTCTTACGATGGACATTCTATTTGCTGAGGGTCAACGACGATACGTAGAAAGTTTGTCCTCCTATGCGAGGCAGTTCTTGGGGAGAATGAAAAAACCAGAGGTTGATAGTATCAAAGGAATATGCCCTGCCATTGCTATTCAGCAGAAAGTAAGTGTATCCAATGCCCGCTCAACGGTAGGAACATTAACGGAAATATACGATTATGTAAGATTGCTATTTGCCAGAATTGGCAAAACCTACTCACCCATTTCCAATGAACTGGTAAAAAAACACGAAGTAAGCGATGTGGTAGATTTTATTCTTTCCATACCTCAAGGCAGTCCAGTTCAGGTTTTTATCCCTCTACCCTATAAATATGGTGAACGCAGCTTGGCCCAGGAGCTGGATTTACTTTTACAAAAAGGATTTACAAGAATTTTAAATGCAGATTCACTTACTGATATTCAAGATTTTATCGCTTCAGAAGACCCAATGTTGGGAAGTAAAATTCTTGATTTAAAGGAAAAAAATCTACTTATTCTGATAGATCGCTTCATTTTAGATACCTCTGAGGAATCCATGCGCAGGATCGCAGATTCCATAAATACAGCTTTTTCAGAGAGCGAAGGTGAATGTTTTGTTATTGGCCCAAAGGGATTACACAGGCATTTTAATAACCGTTTTGAATTAGACGGTATTTCTTTTGTTGAACCTGCCCCCCAATTATTTAATTTTAATAATCCTTTTGGTGCTTGTCCAAGTTGCGAAGGATTTAGTATGGTGATGGGTATCGATCCTGAAAAGGTGATTCCCGATAAATCATTAAGTATTTATGAAGGCGCCGTTGCCTGTTGGAAAGGGGAAAAAAATGGTCTTTGGTTGGAAGAATTTATTTCCCTGGCTACCCTCATCGATTTTCCTATTCATAAACCATATTCTGAACTTTCGAAAATACATAGAAATCTACTTTGGTCTGGCAGTAAAAGCTTTCGTGGAATCAACGCCTTTTTTGAAGAACTGGAAGCCGCAATTTATAAAATTCAGAACAGAGTGATGCTTTCCCGTTATCGGGGAAAAACTATTTGCCAGGCCTGTGACGGTGCAAGACTGAGAAAAGAGGCGCTCTATGTGCAGATTGATGGTAAAACCATAGGCGATTTAGTTGATTTGCCCATTGATGAACTAGCCATTTTTTTTGATGCTATCCAGTTGACAGAAACTGATACTAAGGTATCAGCCAGATTGTTACATGAATTAAGAACAAGACTCAAATTCATGAATTTATTGGGACTTAGCTATTTGACCTTAAATAGAATTTCCGCCACCTTAAGTGGTGGGGAGACCCAAAGAATCAATTTAACCAGACTTTTAGGGAGTAATCTTACCGATTCACTATACATTCTGGACGAGCCGAGCGTTGGACTTCATCCAAGAGATTCAAAAAGATTGGTCAATGTCCTGAAACATTTGAAAAATCTGGGAAATACGGTATTAATTGTTGAGCATGAGGAAGATATTATAAAAGAATCTGAATATTTAATTGATATTGGACCCCATGCCGGAGTGCATGGAGGGGAAGTGATTTTTGCTGGTGCTTACGAAAATATTTATACTGAAGCTTCAGATAGTCTAACTACCGGATACTTAACCGGGCGCTTATCTATCCCCATTCCGTCCTTCAGAAGAAAGGGCATCGACAAAATAATAGTGCATGGTGCTACCCATCACAATCTAAAAAATATAACGGTAACTTTCCCATTAAATACCTTCATTGTTGTTTCAGGGGTGTCAGGTTCAGGTAAAACTACCCTGGTTAAACATATTCTATTCCCTGCATTGAAAGCTGCATTAGGTGAGGTAGGTGTAAAATCAGTAGGCTCTTTTTCTTCTTTAAGTGGTGATTTGAAAAAAATAACCCAAGTGGAAATGGTAAACCAGAATCCAATTGGTAAATCATCGAGATCTAATCCGGTAACGTATGTCAAAGCCTACGACGCCATTAGAGAACTTATGGCCAGCCAACCTTTGTCAAAACTCCGGGATTATAAGGCAAAGCACTTTTCATTTAATGTAGACGGCGGGCGATGCGACACCTGCAAAGGGGAAGGTGAACAAGTGATTGAAATGCAGTTTTTAGCCGATATGCGACTGGAATGTGAAAGTTGTGGGGGAAAACGATTTAAAAACGAGGTATTAGAAGTTCGGTATCGCGAAAAAAATATTTTCGATATTCTAAAAATGACCATTGAGGAATCATTAATGTTTTTTAAAGATTCAAAGGAAATTATTACTAAACTAAATCCCCTGATGCAAGTAGGTCTTGGTTATGTTTGCTTAGGCCAGTCCTCAAACACCCTTTCTGGTGGAGAAGCACAACGAGTAAAATTAGCGTCATTTTTAGGTCAGGAGAAAACAACAGAAAAATATTTATTTATTTTTGACGAACCTACAACGGGACTTCATTTCCACGATGTAAGAAAATTATTGGAAGCCTTACAAGCTTTGGTTGAGAAAGGTCATACCGTTTTGGTTATTGAACACAATATGGAAATCATAAAATCGGCAGACTGGGTAATTGATTTAGGTCCGGAGGGTGGAAAAATGGGAGGTAATTTAGTTTTCCAAGGTACGCCGGAGGATTTAGTTCATTGCCTCGATTCCCCAACAGCTCCTTTTTTGGCTGAAAAGTTATCTGTAAAAATTAATAGTTAACACTAAATTATTGCCATGGGATATAAGAATATGTGGTCTTGTGTTGCAGATCTGGAAAAAAATAAAGAACTTATTCGCATTAAATCGCCCGTTAATCCAGATTTGGAGATGGCAGAAATCCATCGAAGAATCTATGATCAGGGTGGACCCGCTATATTATTTGAAAAGGTAATGGGAAGCCCATTTCCAGCGCTATCCAATGTATATGGAACCATAAAACGCACGGAGTTTTTGTTTAAAGATACCTTAGCTGATGTAAAAAAAATCATTGAGTTAAAAGCTGATCCAACGAATTTTTTGCGCAATCCATTGAGATACTGGAAAGCCCCATTTACGGCATTCACAGCATTACCTCAAAAGACATTTTTCCCTGCAAGTACCTGGGGGAAAACAACGATTAGCCAATTACCACAGATAAAATCGTGGCCTATGGACGGAGGTGCCTTTATCACTCTTCCCCAGGTCTTCTCGTTACCCCCCGCTGGAAAAAATATGATGAAATCCAATATTGGTATGTATAGAGTTCAATTGTCTGGCAATCAATATGAACCGGATAAAGAAATTGGACTTCATTACCAATTACACCGGGGAATTGGCGTTCATCATACAGAATATAATACCTTAGAGGAACCGTTCAGAGTATCCATTTTCGTTGGAGGCCTCCCCTCACACGCCTTCTCAGCCATCATGCCTTTGCCAGAGGGACTAAGTGAAATGACTTTTGCCGGACTATTGGCTGGAAGAAGATTCCAATATGCATGGAAAGATGATTATGTAGTCTCTGGCGACGCAGATTTTGTAATCACAGGCATTATAAGAAAAAATGCAACCAAACCTGAAGGTCCTTTTGGAGATCATTTGGGATATTATAGCTTAGAACATCCTTTCCCCGTCATGGAGGTAGAGCATGTTTGGCATAGAAAAAATCCTATTTGGCATTTTACAGTAGTGGGTAGACCGCCGCAGGAAGACTCAAGTTTTGGCTATTTAATTCATGAGCTGGTAAAAGATTTAACTTCCGGAGAATTTCCAGGCGTAAAACAGATTCATGCCGTTGATGCCGCCGGCGTGCACCCACTTTTATTAGCTATTGGAAGCGAGCGTTATATGCCTTTCAGGGAAAAAAGACCCGAAGAAATTCTCATCCAGGCTAATCGTATTTTGGGCTCCGGACAGACTTCTTTGGCAAAATTTTTATTTATAGCCGACGGTTCCGACAACCCTCATTTAGATGCTCACGACTATGTTCCTTTTCTAACGCATATTTTAGAAAGAACCGATTGGACACGAGATTTGCATTTTCAAACTAAAACAACTATTGATACGCTCGATTATTCCGGAGACGGTTGGAATGCCGGTTCTAAAGTAATTATAGCTTCCTGCGGACCTAAACTGCGTAGGCTGGGAACTACGCTGCCAGCATTTAACACTTTACCCCCCGGTTTTTCTAATCCTAAGGTTATTATTCCAGGTGTTTTTGCTGTGGTAGCTCCAGGTTTTAAAAATCAGGATAGTTACGCAGACCATACTGCTCTCAGCAGCTTTCTCGAAAACTATGATTTGCAGGAATTTCCCCTGTGCATTCTTTGTGATGACAGCGATTTCCTGAGCTACAATGTCTCCAATTTTATATGGGCTACTTTTACCAGAACTAATCCTTCTCACGACATCCATGGGGTACATGCATTTACAGAGAATAAACACTGGGGCTGTAAAGGAACGCTGCTATTCGATGCACGGATAAAACCGCATCACGCACCCCCTTTGGTAACAGATACTAACATATCGAATAAGGTTGATACTTTATTTAAAAAAGGGGGTGAATTAGCCTCTTATGGTTAAATGATAAATATGTTTGCAGATAAACATTATCCGGAAAATTTAAACCTTTGGGAATTAGACCAATACCTTGAGAAAGGTTGGTATAGAATGGGTCAAGTTATTTTTACCACCCATTTCCTATTTTTTGGTTCCGATGTTTACTCCGCGCTATGGTTGCGTTTACCTCTTCTAAATTATCAATTTAAAGGCACTAACCGTAAACTATTAAATAAAATTACTTCACAATTTAAAGTAGTTGTGCGACCCGCAGAGATAAATGACGAAAAAGATAATCTGTACGACATTTATGCCGAAAATTTTGATGGTAATTTGGCTCCTAATCTAAATGATATGTTGCTCGAGTTTTCAGAAGAAAGTATTTATGACACTTGGGAAATTGCCATTTATGACCAGGACAATTTAATCGCTTGTAGTTTTTTTGACCGTGGATTCTCGTCTATTGCCAGTATTTTTGCCATGTACCATCCCGATTATGAGAAATATAGCTTGGGGTACTTTACTCTAATTGCTGAAATTGACTATGCAATAAATCATGAATACACTTATTTTTATCCAGGGTATGTGGTACCAGGAAACAAACGATTTGATTATAAACTTAGGATTGGTAAAGTAGAGTTTTATGATTTAAAATCTGAAAACTGGGTAGATTATAGCTCTTTGAATATGGAAAATGTGCCTATTCAACAAATTGACAGGAAAATAGACTCAATAAAGGAATATTTTGCAGGAAAAAAATTTCCTACAAAAAAAATGTATTACACCTTCTTTGAAATAAATTTAGTCAGCCTGGGTCTAGTGAGCAAAAGTGATTATCTCGAATATCCATTGGTTTTGCTTATTCCTGATACCAATTACCTACTTATTTCTTTTGACCCTAGAACAGAGTTGTTCCACTTGTTAAAATGTAAAGATCTTTTTGAGGAAAAACAGTTTCTCATTGATTACATAATGGATAAATATGAACCCGATAGTTTTTTCAA
>CAMDWC010000136.1 GCA_945878825.1 Haliscomenobacter hydrossis DSM 1100 | reverse complement strand
AGAGATATTCTAGCCACGGCAAATGTTTTTTCAAGATAAAGTCATATATTGAAACAAGCTACAAAAAAAAACCGTTTACTAAAAGCATTCTTTCATAAAAAGCGGCTTTAAAAAGCTATATTCGCACGTTTAAGTAAATAATATTGAATGAAAAAGAAAGGTCTTATTATTGTTTCGCTATTTGCTGGCATTCTGTTAATCGCCTCTTTTTTACCGAAACCATCGCAAAATGAAGGAAAAGAAGCGGTGTTGGTGAAAACGGTGCTCAATTATGTTGAACAATTACATTTCCGGCCCAAATCTTTGGACGATAAATTATCAGAGCAATTATTTAACTATTATATAGAAAGCATTGACGGTGGAAAGCGGTTTTTAACCAGGGAAGATCTTGCGTTATTGGAAAATTACCGGTTAAATCTGGATAATCAAGCTATCGAAGGCACTTTCACCTTTTTTGATTTATCTATCGATTTGTTAGATAAATCCCTGCGTAAAACACAGCTTATTTATAGAGAGTTACTCTCGAAACCATTTAATTTAAATGGAGATGGTACTTTCGAAACAGATAGTGAAAAAAGACCTTTCCCCGCAAATAATACGGAATTAAAAGAGGTGTGGCGGAAACTACTCGTTTACGAAATAGTCTCCAGGGTAAATGAGAAATTGGAATTACAGGGCAAGGGGAGTGCGGAAATAAAGGCAAAAAGTTCCGACGAATTGGAAAAGGAAGCCAGGGAAGCTGTACTGAAATTATACGACGAATGGTACGAAAGACTCTTTAAAACTAAAAGGTCTGATAGATTAAGTATCTACATAAACAGTTTAACGCACTTGTATGATCCTCATTCCGATTATTTCGAGCCTATTGAAAAGCAAAATTTCGATATCAGATTTACAGGGAAGTTAGAGGGAATTGGTGCAACCCTGCAAACCGTTGGTGATTATACAAAGGTGGCTACCGTCGTTGTGGGAGGTCCGGCCTGGAAAACAAAGGAGATATTTGAAAATGATATCATTCTAAAAGTAGCGCAGGAAGGTGCCGATTTCAAAGACATTTCAGGAATGGTTATTAATGACGTCGTTCAGCAAATAAGAGGAAAAAAAGGAACGAAAGTCCGTTTATTGGTCAAAAAAGTGGACGGTACCATTAAGGAAATTGAAATAACAAGGGATATCATTGAGTTGGAAGAAGGTTTTGCTAAATCGCTTCTTTTGAAAAATGACCAATTCCCAAACGAAAAGTACGGTTATATTTATCTGCCTAGATTTTATGCCGATTTCGAAGATCCAAAAGGCCGTTTTTGTGCGCCGGATGTAGAAAAGGAAATTGAAAAGTTAAAAGCGGAAAAGGTTGGAGGTATCATTCTGGATCTAAGAAATAACGGGGGAGGTTCATTAAGTGATGTAGTTAAAATGACCGGTTTTTTTATCCCCTCAGGTCCTGTCGTTCAAGTTAAATCAAAAGAAAGTAAAGCAGACGTTTTACGTGATCCTGATTCAAGAACGCAGTACGATGGAGCACTCATCGTCATGGTTAATAACATGAGTGCGTCTGCTTCTGAAATCATTGCCGCAGCGCTGCAAGATTATGACAGAGCTATCATTGTTGGAACAAAATCGACCTACGGTAAAGGGACCGTTCAACGTTTCTTCGACCTGGATATGGGTCTTAGAGGTTACGAAGATTTCAAACCTTTAGGAGAAGTAAAAATTACGACGCAAAAGTTTTATAGAATTGACGGTGGCTCCACTCAGTTGAAAGGGGTAACGCCTGATATTATCCTACCCGACCAGTATCATTATTTGGAAATAGGTGAAAGAGAGGAAGATTACGCTATGGAGTGGACAGAGATTGCCCCCGTTGGGTATGAACCCCAAAAGTCGAGACTACTACAATCGCTTGATTTGCTAAGAAAAAAGAGTGAAGATCGCGTAAAATCAGATCCTTCCTTCCAGATGGTTCTTAAAAATGCCCTTCGCATAAAAAAACAAAGGGATCAATCCATAATGCCGCTAAGTTTAAATGCCTATAAGCAGTTGCTTAAAAATCAGGAAAAAGAAGCGCAGGAATTTAGAGATGCTTTTAAAAATTACCAAATAAAGAGCGTAGAAAATTTGGCCACGGATCTGGCTGAAATTAATACTGACTCCGCTAAAATTACTCGAAATATAGCGTTTAAAGAATCTGTTGGGAAGGATATCTACTTGAGGGAATCACTTTTAATCCTGAATGATTATATCCACTTGAAAAAATAAAACACACGTGAACTACCTTTCTCTTGATAATATTACTAAAACATACGGTGAAAAAGTATTGTTTGATAATCTTTCATTGCAAGTAACGAAAGGCCAGAAAATTGCCCTAATAGCCAAAAATGGTTCCGGTAAATCCACTTTGTTGAGGGTTGTTGGAGGAATGGAAGGAGTAGAAGGAGAAAATGCTAAGGTTTGGATGAATAAAAGTATTCGATCCGCATTTCTAGAGCAAGAACCTGATTTTTCTGTCGGACATAACTTATTAGAGGCTACATTAGATAGTGATGACCCACAGTTGAGTGCCGTACGAAAGTATAGGTTAGCTATGCTTCATCCAAATGATGAGCAAGCTTTACAAATAGCATTGCAAGATTTAGATGCCTTGAAGGCATGGGACATGGAGGCCAAAGTGCAGGAAATTCTCTTTCGTCTAAATCTAACTGATTTTGAAAAACCAGTCTCCCTACTTTCGGGGGGGCAAAAGAAAAGAGTGGCCCTGGCCCGCATTCTTTTAAGTGAACCTGAATTTATTATTTTAGATGAACCTACCAATCACCTGGATCTTGAAATGGTGGAATGGCTGGAAGATTATCTGAAAAAAGGGAACCTCACTCTTTTAATGGTGACCCACGACCGGTATTTTTTGGAACGCGTGTGTAATCAAATTATTGAACTGGATCTTGGTAAACTTTATAAATATAGTGGTAATTATGCCGATTATTTAGAAAAAAAGGCGCTGCGCATTGAAACAGAAGGAGCCGAGTGGGAAAAAAATAAAAAATTACTGCAGCGTGAATTAGCCTGGGTGAATAGAAGCCCTCAGGCCAGAACAACTAAAGCTAAATCGAGAGTAGATGCATTTTTTGACCTGAAAGATAAGGTAGGTAAAAATCGCGTGGAAACCGAAATGCAAATTGATATTAAAGGTCAAAGAATGGGTAAAAAAGTGCTCGAACTGCATAATGTAAGTAAGGCATTTGATAAAAAAATTATCCTCGATGGATTTTCCTATAAATTTAAACCCATGGAACGTGTGGGCATCGTTGGGCCAAACGGGGTAGGAAAAACTACTTTTATAAATCTTTTAACCTCAAATATTCGGCCCGATTCAGGTAAAGTAATCTTAGGGGAAAATACCGTTTTTGGCTATTATACCCAAGATGGTATGCAATGGGTTGAAGATAAAAGGGTGATTGATGTTATTCAGGATATCGCAGAATATATTCCCCTGGAAAAAGGACTTAAATTATCCGCTACGCAATTATTAGAACGCTTTTTGTTTTCTCGAAAGCAACAGCAAGTTTATGTCAGCCAGTTGAGCGGAGGGGAAAAAAGACGGTTGTATCTTCTTTCAATTATAATGAAAAATCCTAATTTTTTAATTCTGGATGAACCTACGAATGACCTGGATATTCTTACTCTAAATGTTCTCGAAGATTTCTTAATGGAATTTCCCGGTTGTGTCATCATGGTTAGCCATGACAGGTATTTTATGGACAAAATTGTTGAGCATTTGTTTATCTTGGAAGGAGACGGAAAATGTATTGACTTCAATGGCGATTATTCTGAATATCGGCAGTTGGCCAAAGAAAAATTACAGGTTTTAAAAAGAGAAGAAAAAGTTGCCGCCCAACAGTCTAAGGAAGTCGTTCAAAAACCTTCATTAATAACTTTTGAACAACGCAAAGAAATTAATAAAGTCGAAAAGGAAATCTCAAAATTGGAAGAAAAAAAGAAACAAGTAACAAACGCATTTGATAATCCACTATTGACTACTGACAAAATTCAATTATTGTCAAAGGAGTTAAATGATATTGCTCAGCAGATTGAAGAAAAAGAGCTTCTTTGGTTATCCTTGAATGGATAGCCTTTAACGGTTTTTAATAGCATAAACTATCCTTTCCTAGATATATCAAAAAAATAGACAAAATAGTTTGTAATATTTTTTATTAATATTATTTTTCCAGGGTGATGAAAATCAGTTTTTAATTATAATTGAGAAAGAATTTTATAACTGGGAGTAATTTTTAGCACTCAAGATTAATCGTCTTGAGTGTTTTTATTTTATTAAGTAATTTTTTCTTATATTGTAGTAATTAAATCATTGAAAGAAATAATTATGGAAAGAAGAAGTTTTATACGCAATGCTGCGATATTGGGAACGGCATTAGGAGTAGGGTCTAACGCTGTTTTTGCCAAAGGATTCCTATCGGCTAAAATGAAACAACCCACCTTTGTTTGTGATTTCGCCCCACACTTTGGGATGTTTGAAAATCATGCCGGAAAGGATGTAGTTTCTCAGCTTGAATTTATGGCTGATCAGGGTTTCATGTCATTGGAAGACAATGGAATGATGAAACGAACTATTGAAGAGCAAGAGAAAATAGCTTCGGCTATGAGTAGATTGGGTATGCACATGGGCGTTTTTGTTATCGACGGAGGGGATAACTGGAAAATTTCCTTAGCTACGGGAAAACCTGAGTTCAAACAATTATTTGTTGATACTTGTAAAAAGGCGGTGGATATTGCCAAGCGAGTCAATGCGAAATGGTTAACCGTCGTGCCTGGTTTTTATGAGCGTAAATTGCCTATCGGTCTTCAGACAGCCCATGTTATTGATGCGTTAAGAGCTGGCGCTGATATTTTAGCCCCTCACAATCTGATAATGGTGCTTGAGCCATTAAGTGATAATCCCGATTTATTCCTTAGAACAGCACCACAGACTTTTGAAATTTGCAAAGCGGTGAATAGTCCGGCTTGTAAAATTTTATACGATATTTATCACATGCAGAGAAATGAGGGCAATCTGATTAATACTATCGATTTATGTTGGGAAGAGATAGCCTATATTCAGATTGGGGATAATCCCGGAAGAAAGGAACCTACTACAGGAGAAATTAATTACAAGCATATCTTCAATCATTTACACCATAAGAAAGGATTCCGTGGCGTGATGGGCATGGAGCACGGAAATGCCAAGCCTGGAAAAGAAGGCGAATTAGCATTAATTAATGCATACAGAGAGGTGGATTGTAAATGATGAGGAAATAAATATACCTTTGTAAAAATCGGTATATCATTATGGCAGAAGATAAGGGCATTGCGCCTAAGTTATCATTAACGAATATAGGTAAATCCTCTTCTAAAAAAAGAAGCGAGGAGGTATCTACCTTTGTTTATGGAAGAAAACCACCGCAGGCCTTACCCTTAGAAGAGGCTAGTTTGGGAGCCATTTTATTAGAAAAAGAAGCTATCAATGTTGTATTAGATATTCTTGTTTCAGATTCTTTTTATCTCGATGCACATCAGCTTATTTTCAAAGCAATGTTGCGGCTTTTTGAAAAATCGCAACCCATTGATATGCTCACCGTTTCAGAGGAGTTAAAAAAATCCGGAGATCTGGAGGCAATTGGTGGCGCATATTATCTGGTCGAATTAACAAATAAGGTAGCTTCTTCTGCCAATTTAGAGTTCCACGCAAGAATAGTAGCGCAAAAATTTATTCAAAGAGAACTTATCAGGGTTTCCAATAACATTATAAAAGAAGCCTACGAAGATAGCACAGATGTTTTTGAATTATTAGATTCTGCTGAAAAGGGATTATTTAATATTGCTGAAAAAAACATGAGCCGGTCCATTGAGTCAATGAGTTCTCTTGCGGCTAAGGCGTTGAAACAAATTGAAGACTTAAAGGACGTAGAGGAAGGTTTAAGTGGTATTCCCTCTGGATTTAGTGCATTGGACAGACTTACAAATGGTTGGCAGTCGTCTGATTTGATTATCTTAGCAGCAAGGCCAGGTATGGGTAAAACGTCTTTTGTACTTTCTGTGGCAAAGAATGCTGCCGTAGATTTTAAAAAGGGCGTCGCTTTTTTTTCCCTGGAAATGTCCGCTGTTCAATTAGCTCAACGATTGATTTCTATGGATGCTGAAATCCCTCTGACGAAAATGAGAACAGGAAAATTGTCTGAAGATGAGTGGAAGCATTTACATGGTGCCATAGAAAGAATAGGGGATGCACCCATTTATTTTGATGACACACCTGGTATTGACATTTTTGAATTGCGTGCTAAATGTCGACGCATGAAATTGCAATATAATATTCAGCTTATTGTGATTGATTATTTGCAACTTATGAAGGGTAGTAGCGAAAATAATAGGATGGGTAATCGTGAACAGGAGGTAAGTGCCATTTCCAGAGCACTTAAAGGTCTTGCAAAAGAACTTCAGGTTCCCGTCATTGCGCTCTCCCAGCTAAGTCGTGCAGTAGAATCGAGAGGTGGTCCCAAAAGGCCTCAGCTTTCAGATTTAAGGGAATCTGGTTCGATAGAACAAGATGCTGATATTGTTAGTTTTATATATAGACCTGAATATTACCAAATTACGGAAGATGAAAATGGAATGCCTCTGAAGGGTGTGGCTGAAGTTATCATTGCTAAACATAGAAATGGTGCTACAGATACAGTCAGACTTAAATTTACAGAGCAATTTGCAAGATTTTCAAATATAGAAAATTTTGATATGGGAAGTCTTCCAAACGACGTATTTGATAATCCCTTCTCCCAAATTATTACCCGTCCCTCAAAAATGAATGAAGACGAAGATATTCCCTTCTAATTCATTTTAAAATGCAAATAAATATATAGATATGGCGTATTCTGATGATAGAAAACCACGACCTAAACTCAGGCCGAATAAGCCCCCTTATGGTAGGCCTGCTAATCCTAAAAAACAATTTGATGTAACTCCCAGACGAACGGCTGAACCTGACAAGGAGGAGTTGATGAATAATAATCGCAATACAGAGTTAGATGGCGATGGAATGCGCTTGAATAAATTTATTGCCCATTGTGGTATTTGTTCCCGCAGGCAAGCAGCCGATTATGTAAAAGAAGGCTTTGTAACCGTTAATGATCAAAAAGTTATTGAACCTTTTTTACTTATTAAGACTAAAGATAAGGTTTGTTTTAAAGGTAAATCCGTTTTTCCCCAGGAAGAAAGAGTATATTATTTGATGAATAAGCCGAAAGGGGTAATCACCACAGCGCAAGACGAAAAAGGACGAAAAACGGTACTTGATATTCTTCCCGATAAAGGTAAAACGAGAGTCTTTCCCGTAGGGCGTTTAGACAGGGAAACAACAGGCCTGCTTTTGTTAACTAATGATGGCGATTTAGCCTTGAAAATGACCCATCCAGGTTATAAAATGAAAAAAGTTTATCAAGTTACACTGGATAAATCTCTTTCAGGTTCAGATGTGGAAAAAATACAAAAAGGAGTGGTTCTTGAAGATGGGCCTGTTCCCGTTGACGCATTGCATTTTATAAACGAAGGGTCATTTAAAGAAGTTAGTATCGCCATTCACGTTGGCCGAAACAGAATCATTAGAAGATTGTTTGAACACCTTGGTTATGAAGTCGTAAAATTGGATAGAACTTATTTAGGTGGATTAACTAAAAAGGATTTACCAAGGGGCTTTACGAGAAAACTCATCGCGCAAGAAATCATTATGCTTAAGCACTTTACAGGAAAGTAATTTCATTTTATAAAATGATCATCCAAATAGGTTTTAATCCCAATGATTACCTTTATTAAACTTATTCCAGCTGGCACCATATCTTACTTGTATTTGGAAAAAAGAACCTGATAAGGAGTTTTGAAGTAGCGCTGGGGTTCTGAAATCGCTATGAATACGATAACCTCCTTCGGCACCTACTTTTAACCACGAGAGTATATTAGCTTCTATTCCTATAGATGGAGAAAAATTTATACCGCGTTCTTTTATTTTATCTACCGTTGTGGCTAAACTACTTCCCGCTGAAAAGTTAAAACGAGGATGTATTACTTTATGTGAACCAGGCACATAGCTCAGAAAAACACCTCTATTTTTAAAATTAAATGCAGCTTGATTATTTATAGGAACAATGGGTTCTTTTGATTTTTGCCAGGACCAACCGAGAATAAAATTCTTATCGAATTCAAAGCCTATTTCTCCACCTCTCAAATAAAATTGTCTTTCACTGGGTAGTCCGAAATGCATGGTTCTTCCACCCCAGATTCCTGTAAATTTGAAATTTCTCTTACCAAATAAACTCTCTGTTTT
>CAMDWC010000135.1 GCA_945878825.1 Haliscomenobacter hydrossis DSM 1100 | reverse complement strand
GGTTGGTACGTTGGTAAGTGGTTTGTTGCCTCTTGACGCACGTGAAGTGTAACCAATAAACGCTGGTACTGCGGTTGATACTGGAACCACAGACGAAGAAAAAGCACTCTTTTCTTCAATATAGACCCCAGGCGTTGCTAATACTTTTGCCATGCCGTTTTAATTAATTTGATGGTGTTTTAAAAGATAATTTGTTAAAGTTAAAATTTATTTTTTTAAAAAAAAGTATTTATGATATTTTTTTAAATAAAAATAAATTCCTGAACGAAGAACTTGTTTTCCTTTTTGTCGTAGTGTACCGATTTGGGATCAGGACATGGCAGACTTTTAATTAATTGACTTTCAGTGTTTTTACTTTTATTTAAATAAAGACCAAGTATTTTCGTAGGTCTTTCTTTTAAAGGCAAACTATTTTCAGAGATAAATAATAATCCATCTTTTCCATTAGGTAATTTTACCATTCCTTGTGAATTAAATGAAATACTATCGTTTTGGTTTTTTTCATAAATACATAGATAATCAGCCTCTTCCATGTATTTGCTAGGGCCATAAATAAAATATTTCCAGTAAACGTTTCTCTCCTTAAATTGAATAGTATGTCTGATAGGAATTAGGTGATTTCGTTGTGCTGGATCGAGACCAAAAAGTTCATTTTCTTTATTTATACTTAAACTTACTTTTCCTATTATTCCCGCATCATCTGACTCGTGGCAAATCTCAATAGGCACTGCTTCAGTAGTATGTAACAATTCCCTGCCTGGAATATGCTCAAATTCAATCTGTTGATTTGAAATAAATGGAAGGTCAGTGAAATTTAAAAATTGAGGATTTTTATTTTTCAAGTAAAATGTTAAATTTAAGCTTCCTCTATAACAGAAATGATTGAAGTCTCTATTTGCATCTATTATTAATATAATTTTATTTGGCTCTTGCTTTATAATTACTCCATATTCTCCTAATAATTGTGATGTTTCCCTATTTATCTCAAAGGAAAAATCTCCACATTTATTATGGCTATAATATCCATGAAAAATAGATATGGATAAAAATTCCTGATATTGAACGGTGTAATTAATTTGCATTTGGATGACTTCCTTTTATTTAGGTGTAAATATTAATGGTATAATTTCCTCATTCATAGCATATTGGTTGAAATTTAACATTCTAAATTTATACACAATGGAAGGTAAATATTTCCCACCCAGCATACTCCATATATTACTTAAAACAGGAAATTCCAGGTTGATTATTTCTACTGTTATTTTCTCCACTTCAGCAGGTAGAGAGGGGGTATTTTGCGGATTAAAAGTATGTTGTCCTTGAAAAAAATAGATCACAGCAGAGAGAAATCTTAATCCTTCTCTATAATTGTTTTCTGGAAAGTTAGCAGCGAATAATACGTATAGATTGATATAAATGGATGGGTTTGATCCACTAAATTGGTTATACCCAGTGTTTCTGATGAGTTTTTCTTCCTCGACATTGATTAATGTAATCGTTATTTTGTTTTCTGAATCTATCGTCGATGCACCAGAACTATTCCCAATGGAGGTAACTATGACGCGGTCATCCACTTCGCCAAAGGAACTTTTCAAATATTCATTCAATTGGCTTCCAATAATAGGAAGAACGTTTTGTATCATGGTTATGGGTTTCCTGAAGTGGCATCATGTACACCAACTAGTTTCAATAATGCTTTAACGACAATTCTTACAATATAGACACATATAAACATCACTAGCCATCCAATCATAAAAAGCTGAATGGTAAACACCTTTTCTACCTCGTTTAAACTTGGGTTCGCGCTGGTTAATTTTACCATTCCCAGGAAAACAAATGAAAGTGGAACGGCAAGTACCGACGCTATGATAAACCACATGAGTTCTCTTAAAATTGTTTTTTTCATACAGATGGTCAGGGTCTTTTTATATTGATGTTAACCTGTAATTTTTGAATAAAGTAAAATACAAACGCACCAAAAAGAAAGGCTATCAAAAGGGTAATTCTTTGATCAGTAAACCAGTTCATCACGCTGAGTAAGGGTATAATGAGTAGCGTCATGATAAGCATAAAAAGATATCGGAAGAATTGTTGGCCTAAAATGCCTGTTCTTACGCGCCAGTCGGCAAAGGCTATGACCCATCCAATCACTACGGCAAGGGCAAAAAGTAAGTAAGTTAACGTTAGGATATCGCGGTATCTCATCATAAAACTACCCATCGACACGGGGAAACCATCTGCCTCATTTATTGGATTAACCACAGCTGTTGTATCTGTAGTAAATTGGTTGTCAAGTAATTGCCATAAATCTGTATAGCCATTATCGTAGCCCAACGCCCAAATTCCTACTCCTTTTAGTCCATAGCTCAAGGCTAAATTATATTTTTTCTCTAAGGAGGCAGCATTGTCGAACCAACATTCCACCGATGTGCTGTCACCAAACTCCAGGAAAAAATAATTGGTCATACTAACAAAATCGTATTGGGGCGTATAATTTGTTCCGTAAAGATTCATTACTTCCCGATAGGGGATGTCCTTGTCATAATAGGTGTCATATACTCCTTTACTATTTATTTTACCTTTCCATTGAGCACCATAATAGGGCAAGGCCAATACGGTTTTACCCATATTCAGTTGATTTTTTGCATAATACTCTAAGGTACTTTGTAAACTTATCCCATTTCTATTGGTCGTTCTTAAAGGTGCTACAGCGCCAGTAATTCCTTTTCCTTTATGATAATCATACCCCATTATAACCATTAAATCTACCAATTCACCTAAATTAACATGGTCAAATGCTTCCCGTGTACTATATGAAGGTAGGGTTATGGATAGAAAAACCTTGCCAGATGGCATTTTATTTGAAAGATTTGTTCTTAATAACCTTACAAAATTAACCAGAGATTCCTTGTGTTTTTCAGGAACATTCTCAAAGTTTAAATCGACTCCATCGGCATTTCTTGATAGAATTAAACTGGCAATACTGTCGGAAAAGGTATTCCAAGCTGCCGGGTTCGATAAAAACCGGTCATTTTCAGATACACCATGACTCGCCATACTAAGCAATACGCGGGTTCCGTGAGCCTTCGCAGAATCAATCATGGAGGTTGTTCTCCATTCCTGCATTTGCGCAGGATTAGTGTAAGAACCTGTCTCGGGATCAACGATGTAAGCAAAATAGGCAACGGTACTCAATAAAGAAAAATCATAAGACTCCCATGCAGAACCCATCCAATGAGGATGCCAGCCAAATACCTCATATTTTTTACTTAACTTCCTGTTAGTTGGGCTTTTAATAAAATAAATTTGCTGTACCGAATCCCAGTAAAAATTATTTGCTTTTAATTTATTGGGGTTATCAGGATTTAAAAAATCGTATAAATAGGCATATCTGTTTAACATATTTTGCTGTTCGGGAGATGCCAGACTTTCTTTCATTTTTTTTTGATCCTCAGAGGAAATTTCTTCGTCCCCCATACCAAGCGCCTTCTGAATTTTTGATGCATCTTTATAAACATAACGCAAGGTTGATTCCGTTTGTCTGCTGCTTCTTTTTGCTTTAAAATAGGCATCTTTTGCCTCACATGAATAAAACAGAAGACTTATAACAATAAAATAATTGACAAATCTAAAGGGTAGGATTTGCTTGATCATTCCGTATATATTTTAAAATATCGAACCAATTCCGCTATTTTGTTTACAACTTGTTCTGTAAATGGCTTTCCCTCAAGATAAATACTTTTTAAAAAAATGGATTGTTCTACTATTCCACTGGTATTGAGGCATGCCAAATATAATAATTTTTTATTGTATTTAGAGGTGGGCTCTATAATCTTACCATAATTTGGACCATTATTGGGCGCAAAGGTTAAGATGGCGGGAGCATATTTTTCGTTTCGGGTCAATTTTAACGCATTAGATTCATTTACAAAGGCGCAAGTAAGTCCTTTTGGTTCTGAATTAGGTAGAAAATGAATTTTACCTGAGGCATAATCTGTCAAGGCATCTTTTTCAGCTATCACAGACTTAAACTCATTGATATTTTTTTGCTGATAACCAATCCAATAAGCCCAACCTTTTCCATTTTTAGCCTCAGTAAAGGGTATAGGAAACATAAAATAAGGTGTTTTTGTAAGATCTAGATTGCCTCCAACACTAAATGATTGTTCTACTAAAGGTAGGTACTGCAATTCTTCCTTGGTGACCATTACGGTATCAAGGGAAAATAAAGTATCTACAGCCTCCATAATTATTATTTTCTTTTCCCTTTTTAAATTTCTCACAAACACTTTTGCTTTGAGAGGAAAATAATTTCTGTTATTCAGTTTAACAGTTATTTCCCCTGTTTCCATTGCAGGTATTTTCACGTAAACCTTTTCTCTTTTCGTCAACTTTAATTTTGAATAAACGGGTATTTTTCCAAAAGATACCTCAACGGAACTTAATTTGAAAAGGGACGAATGTTTAATATATAATTGTAGCGTATCTCCTTTATTAACAGGATAGGTATATTCCAGTTTATCTTTTTTTGGTATTAATACTTGAACAGTAGCATATGTAATGGAATCTTTTTTAGGATTTTTAACCATAGACTTAATCTCACTTAAGGTATAATTTAATATTAAAGTATCCCCTGAGGATAATTTTTTCTGCAGGCTATCCATAAATATTTTCTTTGGAAGAGATTTTTCAATGACTATGGAAGAAACAGCTTTTTCTGCTTTATCGGTAAGTTTATCCCTTAAATCGGCTGGGTTTATTTGAGCTGTGACCTTTGAGAACCATAATAAAGGGCAAATAAGAATTAGAAATGGAAATAATTTATTAGTCAATGGTATCATATTGCTTGCCTTATTATTTTTTATTTAAAAGTTGCTTTACCAATTTTTCTTGAAGGTGCGCTAACTGAAGGGCTGCTTCTTCTTTTTTTGACTTTTCAGCCGTCGGTTTTTCCTGCTCTTTTTTGTCTAAGGCATTGACTTCTTTAGCTCTTTTCAAGGAAAAATCAGTAGATGATTTTGATTCTTGAATCTGCCCAAAATAAGCCATTTTATATGGATATTCTTTTCCTTGAAGTAAGTGGTCATAAGGGCCAATGGGTGCAAATAATTTAGATAAAATAGGGGCAGTTTCCAGAAAAATAAAGAGCAATAAAATAGCAAAAGAAGTGTTTCCTGATAAGGCAGACAAAGCCTCCAATCGAGCTAATAGTCCTCTTGAAAAATGTCGGCTTAGCTCCTGTTTTTCTTTATCTTTATCGACATTAAGTTTCGCTTTTTCCTTAGATAATAAAGATAATCTGGTATTTATTTTAGATTCAATGATTTGGTGTTCTTTTGTATAAGATTCATATTTCTGTTGTTTTCTTAAACATTCACTGCCTCTGCCTGAATTACCTGTACCACAGGTACCATCGCATTCGCATTTATATTGAGCATAATAGTTTTCTTTTAATTGGAAACTTTTATTTAACTCAGTCTGATATTTATTTTCATTACGTTCAATTCGATTAAATTTTATTGCATATTGCCCATCAATGAGAAGGGCTTTTTCTCTTTTTATTTCTAATAATTTAAAATCAATTTCAGTTTGGAACAACTTTAATTCAAGAGGTTTTGAAATGACTAAAGCAATAAAAACAGCCATTAATATTCTCGGCAAAGCCTGCAAAAATTCTGCAAATGGCCTTCCTTTTTTACGGAAACTAGACACTAAAAAACGGTCCAAATTAAAGATCAGTGCGCCCCATATAAGGGATAAAAAGATAGAGGAGAAAACCTGCTCAAAAATAAGATAAAATGCAAAATAGGCTGACAGTCCTGCCATTAACGTGGTGAAATATACACTGGCTCCAATGCCAGCATATTTTATTTTTTCAGATTCAGGACACTCTGCCATAATGTCCTTACTGACGCCTGCAGCAAAATGAAATATTTTGGACATTTTAAAAAATTCATTAAACTAAATAAAATAAAGGTATAAATTATTGACTAAAAAAGTAGTGTTCTCCTTTTAAAGAAGCTGAAAATTGAACGTGCGGCTTTTTCAGTTTTAGGTGTTTCCTCCTTTTTACCTTCGTTTAAAATATAAAAATGGAGATCTATATTTTTTAAATCAAATACTGTTTTCCAATTAAAATGTAACGTCGTATTTTCGTTACATTTCATATCTCTGAAGCCATTTGATGGAATTTCGCCCCAGTTGTCTTCCATTAAAATGCCTATTTGTTCAGCCTCCCAGTGTAATCGAAGGGTACAAGCAGGTGGAATGGCATAGTGAAATGGAAAGTCTGGATGGGTGCTTAAAGGAATAAATTCCTGTGAAGGGTCTGTGGCTACAAACACAGAAAAGGTTATTCCTAAAGAGGTTAAAGCCTTGACAAAAATTCTTTTTTCTTTTATTATATTGTCATTTTTGGCTTGAATGCTAAACAAACAATCGTTATTTATCTGTATTTCCATGCTCCCTTTAAGGGGTAGCTCTATTTTTTGTGGATATAAAATGACCGTTTGAGCCTGTTCTATCTCCCAAAAAATATGAACTTTTTCTCCTTTTTTAACCCACTCGTTTGAGGCATAACCTATTATTTCCGGACTACCGCTTTGATGAACAATAAGTTTTGCTTTTTCTTTAATCTGTTGGTATACATCCTCGTCTCGACTTAAATGGGTTTGGATATCAGAATCAACGTGGTAATCAAACCCATTTGAACTCAGCGCGATTCGCTTGTCAATATGAATAAAATAGGTTATCTCTTCTTCATCGTCTTCTAAACAATGCAGTTCTCCGCCTGCCGCGGAAATGCGCAAAAGGGTGTTTGTAGTTTTAATTGATTTACTCCCATTCTCCATGATAACGATAAATTCAACATAGATTCCCTTGCTTTGAAGGTTATAAATACTTGAAGAAATTTCCTCCAGTATCGCATAAGGGATTATTCCCAGAATGTGAAATTGGCAAGAACGTATGGCTATCTTAATTTTATCGGTAAAAATTTCGTGCATGGTTATGAAAGCTCTCCTAAATAATGGGTTAGGAATGGAAAAATACTTATTTATTTTCGTTATTTTTAATTATTGTAACAAAGTAATATTAAATTGTTCTTTTTTAAAATAAAATCTAAATATGGCAACTAAAGCCGATTTACTTATACCTTTTCCTGGTTGCAGATCATTTTATGAATCTGAGCATTCTTCTTTTTATGGAAGAATGAAACAAGTGGATGATGTGTTATTGCTTTTACATAAACATAAATTTATCGCTTTAACTGGTCAGATTGGTTCAGGAAAGTCATCCTTTTTACAATCAGGCCTCATTCCGGCCCTGAGGAAGGGTCATAACGGTCTTGCTGGTAAGGAATGGGTAATATGTAACACCAGACCAGGATTAGCACCCATTCAGAATCTTGCTTGCGCCTTGTCAGAAAATAATTTATTAAACCCCTCCGTAAAGTCCACACCGGAGCAACGTTTATGGATAGAGAAGAACCTAAATGAGGGAATTTCAGGACTGGAATCTATATATCGACGTTCGGAAATTTTTGGAAAAAAAAATCTTATCATCATTATCGATCAGTTTGAAGACTTGTTTTTACATAATAATCAATTTAATAATGCTGCTGTTCTTAATGAAGAAACCAACCAATATATTAATGCTATTACAGGCGCTAATTTTGCAGAAGATATTGCCGTATATGTGGTTATTGCGTTGGGTGCAGAAAATATTATTGACATATCTCCTTACCGCCGTTTGCAAGACTTGTTGAACCAAGGTCAATACCTTCTTCCCAGAATAAATGGTGTCGATGTAAAACGATTGATAGTCAATCCGTTGTCAGGTACAAACTTAAGTATTAGCGGGGAATCGATGGATTCCCTTCTTGCCCAGTTTGGATCCGATATGCGCCTTTTGCCAAATCTTCAGTTCCTGATGTTTAAAATATGGACTACTTTTCAGGATAGAGACCAAAAGGATATGGTCATTCAACCAGAAGATTTGACCAAAGCGGGAAATTTGCAACACTGTTTTGCTGTACATTTGGAAAATCATTATGACTGCCTAGATACCAGGCAAAAGCATGTTTTTGAAAAATTGTTTAAATCCATGCTTTCCGAAGATTCTCTGGGTAAGCTTACTCAACCCCAGACATTAACTCATCTAAGCTCTATCTGTGAGGCTTCCATAGATGAAATTTCATTGTTGTTAAATGACCTTTTTGAAGGCGAACGAAAGTTTTTAGATATTTTACCTCCCAATGTATCTCTGTTACATGGAAATTCTAACAAAATCTATCATAGGAATAGTCTTGTTTTTTTGAAAAATGAAAATATTTTTATTCATTGGGATAGATTTAGAACCTGGCTGGGAGAAGAAAAAGAATCCAGGGATATTTATAAAAGTCTTATAACCGATCAATTAAGGTATGATG
>CAMDWC010000134.1 GCA_945878825.1 Haliscomenobacter hydrossis DSM 1100 | reverse complement strand
GGAATCGTTCGTATTATCGAAGATGCCTGGAGAGCATCGGCCGAATATTCAATTCTCATAGCCGATCCTTGGCAAGGGCAGGGATTGGGCCACATTTTAACCGATCACATCCTGGATATTGCCAAAAAACGGGGTATAAAAAAATTAGTGGCTTCCGTACTACCAAATAATGAGTCTATGATTAAACTTTTTGTAAAAAAAGGATTCACCATCGATAAAAAATATCCCGATGTTTACGACGCTTTATTAATCCTCCAATAACCTATCATCTATTAGGAACATATCCGTATATTGGAAAAAAATTAAACTATGCCTACCTTTAAATGCTCCTTTTTCCTCCTTGCTTTCGTAGCCGTGACCTCCACTCTTCAGGGGCAGGAAAACAAGATGGATTTTGAAAAATATGACCCTCCTTCCTCTTTAAAAGTTCCGGAACATGCTTTATTAAAATCAAAATTCCCTTTTGTGGATATCCATAGTCACCATTGGAATATGGCTACTCAGGATCTGACTATTTTACTAAAGGAAATGGATTCCCTCAATATGGGCGTATGCATTAACCTTAGTGGCAAAGGTGGAAATGCATTGAAAGGAATGGTAGAAAATGTTAAGAAATATGGTGCTGAAGATAGAATTGCCATTTTTACAAATGTTAGCTTCAACGGTATAGATGAAGCTGACTGGACATCCAATGCCGTAAAACAACTCGAATTTGATGCACAAAATGGTGCAAAAGGGCTTAAAATATTTAAAAGTTTAGGGCTTAGCGTAAAAGATAAAGCGGGGCAACGCGTCGCTATTGATGATGTTAGGTTAGATCCTATCTGGGCAAAATGTGGAGAACTTGGTATCCCTGTTTTGATTCATTCCGCAGATCCCGCTCAGTTTTGGGAACCTTTTGACGAAACAAATGAACGTTGGTTAGAGCTTAAAACTCATCCGGGAAGAAAAAGAGGTGATACCGACCCCGCTCCTTTTTCAACCCTAATCAAGGAGCAGCATCATGTTTTCCAAAAACATCCAAAAACGACCTTTATTAATGCTCATTTTGGATGGATGGCAAACGATCTGGACTCTTTATCCAGATTTTTAGATGTTTTTCCTCATGTAAATGTTGAATTTGGCGCTGTTATCGCCGAATTGGGAAGACAACCAAGACGTGCCAGTGCCTTCTTTGAAAAATACCAGGATAGGATACTTTTTGGAAAAGACGCTTATAATCCTGAGGAGTATTTTACTTATTTCAGGGTACTGGAAACCGCCGATGAGTACTTTCCTTACTACAAAAGATATCATGCCTTTTGGAAAATGTATGGCTTACAACTTCCAGATAAAATTTTGAAAAAGATCTATTATCAAAATGCTGTCAGAATAGTTGGTTTAAAAAAAACTGTTTTTGAATAAAAAAATGACTTCATCATGAATTGTAAGTTCTTACCTCTAATAGCTTTTTCCCTCTTTTGGATAACTACCTTGTCGGGGCAAACCTTTACCCCTGAATCGGTGCCCAATGTGAAAATTCAAAATAATAGCTATATCAGCGATCCGTCTAATATACTGGATGAGGCGACATATAATCAGATAAATAGTGAATTATCAATCCTGGAAGACAGCGTTGGTAGCGAGGTGTCTTTAGTGATGTTGCCTTCCATAGGTGAAGCTGTACCCAAGGATTTTGCCTATAAACTGTTTAATTTGTGGGGAATAGGTAAAAGTGGGTCCGACAATGGGCTACTCATATTATTTGTTTTGGATCAAAAAAGAGTTGAATTTGAAACAGGAAATGGACTGGAAGGCATTTTGCCAGATGCCATTTGCAAAAGAATTGTAACCAACGAAATGATTCCCTCCTTTAAAAACGAAGCTTACGGGGAAGGCTTATTAAAAGGAATAAATGCCATTTCTGCCATTATTCAAAGTCCAAAAAATGCTATTGAATATGAGGAAAAGGAAAATAAAGGGGAAGGCGGTTTCTTTTTGGAACTATATGGTTACCTGACTGCTTTCGTTAATGGCGTCATATTGTTGCTATTAGGGAGAAGTTTTAAGAAAGATGAAACACCCTACAATAAATATCATACACTTAAAAAGTACAATATAACGCCCCTTGCCTTTATTTTTCCCATTCCATTTTTGGGCATCCTTTGGTTTGTCAGAAAGGAAATGAAAAAATGGCGAAATACGCCTCCTCAAGAACCTCATGGTGTGAAATTAAGTAAAGAACAGGAAAACAGGTCGAATAACTATTTGAATACAGGGCAGTCTAAAGAGGCTGAATTGGGGGTAGCAGAATATGACGTTTGGGTAGGCGAAGGGGTTGAGCCTACGATATTGCGGTATGTAAAATCTCCTAAAAGTTACACAAAATGTCCTTCCTGTAAATTTCAAACGGAGAAGTTAGTTAGTTCAACTACCATAAGGGCAGCAACCTATTCAAATACTGGAGATGAACTTCAACGTTTTACTTGTTTACATTGTGGACAAGAACGGGAAAGTATACATACTATTCCTAAAAAAGTCAGAAGTAGTAATGGTGGTTCTGGTGGTGGAAGATCAGGAGGTGGTAGCTGGGGCGGTGGCAGAAGCAGTGGAGGAGGTGCCGGTGGCAGTTGGTAAATGATTTTCCAGATGTGTTAGTTTGTTTGGATAATCCTTCTTCCTGACTTCACTTTACAACGAAAAATAAAGGCATATTCAGGAAATAGGCAGCAAATTATTTATTTGTTCCACCAACTAAATTTTTAACTAGAAACGGACCTTCGTACACTAAGCTTGTATAGATTTGAATGAGTGTTGCTCCCGCTTTTAATTTATTTTTCGCGTCTTCCACTGAGGAAACACCCCCTACCCCAATAATAGGTAGCAGTCCATTTGTTTTTTCAAAAATATAGGCTATCAGTTGATTTGATTTTTCACGAACAGGCTTACCACTGATTCCTCCTGAACCATAGGATTCAAGCAACGACGAATCAGTAGTTAGATTCATACGATCAGATGTTGTATTTGAAACAACTAAACCATGGCATTTCGTCGATTGAACTACCTCGATGATATCATCTATTTGAGATAATTCCAAATCGGGGGCTATTTTTAAAAGAATAGGTTTGCTGTGCGTCTTCCTATTATTCGCCTCTTGCAGCGCGGCCAATATGAGCGTGAGAGGTTCTTTTTCTTGTAAAGCTCTGAGTCCGGGCGTATTTGGGGAACTTACATTGACAACAAAATAATCGACGTGCGGAAACAGTTTTTCAAAGCAAATAAGGTAATCATCCAGCGCATTTTCATTCGGCGTATCCTTATTTTTTCCAATATTTCCGCCTATGATTAGCCCTTTTGGGCGGGAGAAAGCTATCAATTGCTCGACGAGAAAATCTACTCCGCGATTATTGAATCCCATTCTATTCAAAAGCGCGTCATCCCCTGCCAGGCGAAATAAGCGTGGTTGAGGATTTCCATTTTGAGGTTTGGGGGTGACGGTACCCAATTCAATGAACCCAAACCCGAGGGCAGGCATTTCATTGAGGTATTCTCCATTTTTATCGAAGCCTGCTGCCAGGCCAATACGATTTTGAAATGAGAGGTTACAAAAAGAAACCACTGAAACATTAGATTCCGATGTACAGTACCTTTTGAACAGGCCACCAATCAAAGGAATTTTCAATAAAACTTTAAATAAGAACAACGTTAATCCGTGCGCTGTTTCCGGAGGAAAGAGGAAAAGAACGGGCTTGATAAAAAATTTATAGAACATAAAACCGAAAATTTAGCTGATAACCATGTTAAAGAACCCGAAGTTGAAAACCATTTCCATGAATATTAACAATTTCAATATTAGGATCTTCTTTTAACAATTTCCTAAGCTTGGTAACAAAAACGTCCATTGAGCGAGCCGTAAAATAGGTGTCAACGCCCCAAATTTTAGTTAGCGCTTCGGCGCGTGCCACCACATTATTCAAATTATCTGCAAATAAACAAAGAAGCGCTGACTCGCGTGGAGAAAGTTTCACTTTTGGATCTGGATTCGCCGCCTTTGTGTACACCAGAATTCTGAGATCTGCATCATAATGATAATCTCCAATCGTATAATATCTGTTAACCTCTTTGGATACAGGATTTTCGGGAACATTGCTTCTTTTTCTTTTTAAGATGGCATTAATTCGCAAAAGTAGTTCTTCCGAGTTAAAAGGTTTGGTGATATAATCATCCGCACCGATTCTAAAACCTTCCAAAACGTCAACTTTCAGCGACTTTGCGGTTAGAAAAATTAAGGGCATAGAAGGATCCGCTTGTAAAATTTCCTTTGCCAAAGTAAACCCATCTTTTTCAGGCATCATAACATCGAGAATACAGATATCAAATTTTCCATCTTTAAAAGCATTCCAGCCTTTCACACCGTCATTTGCCAGTGTCACATCATATTGATATAATTCCAGATAGGAGCTTAGAACGTCTCCAAAATTCTGGTCATCTTCGACTAATAGAATTTGCTTATTATCCATTATACATGAGTTTCAAATGAAAAAATGATAAATCAATGAAGGGGAAAAAACAGGATAAAGCTGCTGCCCTTACCCAGTTCACTGCGAACATCTATTTTACCTTTATGGGCTTCAACCATTGTTTTGACGTAACTTAATCCTAGACCGAAGCCCTTGACATTATGAATATTACCTGTTGGTACTCTGTAAAACTTATCGAATATAAATTTACGGACATCCCTTCCAAGACCAATTCCCTCATCCTTCACAATGATCTCCAAGCCTTTATCTACATTCCTTGTAAAAACGGTAATATGCGGTTTTTGAGGAGAATATTTAGTGGCATTATCTAACAGATTATTAATTATGTTGGATAAATGTGTTTGGTCTCCATTTATAACGGGTGAAGCAGCATTTAAAAAGCCTTGAACGGACCCTTCTCTTGCCTCAACCTGGAGCGAAATATTTTCAATAGCTGCAAGAATAAGGTCATGCATATTGATTGAAGACCACTTCAAATTAAAGTCCTTTTTTTCTAATAGAGCCATTTGTAGCACCTTTTCCACTTGCTTGTGCATGCGAATATTTTCCTGCTTAATAATTCTTGAGAAACGCAATATTTTATCTTCGTTTTTTAAAACGGATGGGTTATTTAGCGAATCAGCAGCCAGGGAAATGGTAGCAATTGGCGTTTTAAACTCATGGGTCATGTTGTTTATGAAATCCGTTTTCATCTCTGACAACTTTTTTTGAGTAAAAATAATATATAAAGTGTAGCCAAAGCAAAGCAAAATAATACCAGCAAAAAATAGGGTTGCCGACAGGGTTTTACCTAAAGATCTTAGAATAATAGCATTTTTATTAGGAAAAAATATCCTTAACTCACCAGGCACCGGACGCTCCCTTGGAAAAACATTAACTCTAAAAGCAGTATTCTCGTCCCCGGTATTAACGTATTCAGGTAAAACATTTTCTTTTCCCTCCTCATAATTAAACTTTTCTCCATCAAGAATGATAAAACTACCCTTTTCAAAGCCGTAGATTCCATAATGATATCTATAGCTTGGAATTTGACTATTAATACCTCTAATGGCTAGCTCCTCTTTAAGAATTCCATCCAGGTAATCCATTTTAATTCGATTCTCCAGATTTTTTTCTTTTTCCTTTGAACCAAAAGGATTGAAAGTAGGGACATTACTGTTAGGGTATTTTTGGCTCATGGAAGAAAGGAAAAGGTCTTTTTCCTCATCGAGTTCCAATTTAGTAACCACTTCATTCAGGGCACTAAAAATACTTTTTTCAAACCGCTCAGTATTCACCAGTGTGGCAGATTGAATTAGACGTATTTGTGACCATATAACCCCAACGATGGCAATAGCCATAAGCCCCAAAATTCCAAAAATGACTTTTTTATTCATACCTTAAAGCGTAAACCTTACAATAAATCCGCCAGAAGCGTCTGTTCTGGGAAATCCAGCTGACGTTTTAGGTCTATTTTTCCTATAATCGAAAAAAGCCCTGAGGGAAAGTTGCCTGCTTATTTTGTATTCTGCTGAAGGAGAAAAGGTAAGTGAATAATTACCTCTGGTAGGTTCAATAATTCCCTGGTCCAACAAGTGATTAAAGGTTACATCATCTCTCATGCTCAAATTGAAGGTAATATCTAAGTCATTACCTTGTGCTGCGGTATTTCTGCCTGCCGGGTCATTATTCCCCAAAGGACCAGTAGATTTAGGAACGGGACGCCCCCCTCCTTTTTTATTGGAACCTGTTAGAAAAGGAATATCCAGATTTCTAATTAGATAGCCAAAACCAATAACAAACTCCTTACTTCTGGTTTCTGAAAGTTGATTACTAACAAAACTCATAGCCAGCAGACGATTAACTTTATAATTTACATTAAGAGACATCCCGTTTTTCAAGGTAGCATCCACGGCAATAAGTGGAGAAAATCCTTCTTGAATCGCCACCTCCGGAATCTCTAGCCTGGCATAAAAATTGCCATTTAATTCGTTTAAAGCCCCTGAACTTTGTGTCCTGATAAAATCAAGTCCCGAGTTGAACCTACTTACCGTAAGGGTAGATTTATACCCATGCGTCAAGCTAAAATTCTGAAACAATTCACTGAATAAAGGGACTTTAGCTAATCCATTATATTGTAGTCTCCAGTTAATATTGGGTAGCAACCCAAAAATATCCAATGGAATGGCGTTGGCATCAGCACCCGTATAAGCCGCAATAAATGCGGGGATTAAAACATCTTGCTGCGTCCTGCCATACCCATAAGTATATCCATTTTTTGCTAACGTGGTATCTAAATGTATACCCTCACCCAATCGATTTGAAATAGCTATTCTATTGGTTTCAAATTGTTTGAATAGATTAACCAGATCGTCTTTATCTTGGTTGAATAAGGTTTTAAGCGCTGAATAACTCATCGTCATCGTTCCAATATCTTTGGGAATGGCATGCGAAAAAACCGTTGAATTATTTAGCGTAGTGTCTTTAAAGAACTGAGAATGATTACTGGAGAAATTTTTATTAAACTCCAACTCAATTCTAAACTCTTTGAAAGGTTCAACGGTCAGACGTCCGTCATAGTTTTCTGCTCTGGACTGAGCCACCTCTTGATTCAAAAAGACACTGGAAGAAATCCAGCCCTTTTTAGCTATTTCATTTAGCCAATCTGAAGCAGTATAATTTTCTGCTTCGCTTAGTTCGCTGATTTTAGGCTGTAATCCTGCTACAAAATCCCAGCCTGGACCTTGAAAATCGGGTCCCATTCCCATTAACTTTGCAGCTGGCATAAATCCGGGAACTACGGTACTACTTTGCAGGGTATAATTGAATCGTGCTCTTCTAAGCAATAAAAAAGGTCTTATCAACATCCTTTCAGCCATACTGGGCTCTGACCCTTTTTTTTCTTTTTCCTCTGGTTGCGCTGGTTCCTGATTTTGATCGTCGTCCTTATTTTTCTTAGATTTTGTGGCAGGCGCACCTCTATCTATTTTTCTTAAGTAAGGAATTTTACCATAGATAGATTCGAAATTAAAGTCAATGTTTGCCTGAATATTTTGGCTGTTCCGAATCTGATTTCCTAGGCTATCTAAATTCAGAGCGGCTGCATTCCACCCATATTGACCTTGATATTGTACCCTGGAAGTGATCCAATCCATAAATGGAATGACCCTGAAAGGAAGAGTATAACCCAAAGTAAAGGAGTGTTGGTAAACTTTAGATCTACCTAATTGCTGAATATTACTCCAAATACTATCTTTTCTAATTTGTGCGGCTGTTTCAATATTGTAATTTTCCAATAACCTGACTTCATCAGGTTCATCAATTACAGCAAAATTAGAAGCAGAGAAAGTAAACTTAATAGCCTTCGTCAAATCCCAGTTTACATTATATTCTCTATCCCAGGAAAAGCGTTTATTAAAAAAGGTATTGTATCTGTCTTCGAGGCCTGTAAATCGGTAACGAGTAGTGTTAAACAATCTGGCCATTTGCGTGCCGAAAGTAAATGAGTTAGGCAGAGGATTAAAATTTATTTCTGAAATCCACTTCAAAGCACTCCCTTTTAAATTTTTGAAAGGTTGAATAAAGTCGCCCTTTCTGGAAAAAGCGTAATTCAAAGAACCTGTTCGTCGCACACTTTCATCAAACTCGATAAGAGGGCTTCGTTTATCTGTTTTAGTAAATGCGTAATTAAAGGAAAAATTAGAAATATCCCAGGGTGCAGGATTACCTGGCTGTCCGCTGGGCCCTCCCGTTCGTTCCTTCCGAATATTTGTAAAATTGTACCCTTGAATAGAATTAATTTCTCTGGAAAGTCTTTTTATAGAATCTCTATCTGCCAGAGAGGGAAAGGTTGGTAATTTATCTTTCATCCTGATATCCAAATCAAAAGGGTCGAATTCAGGGGTTGTGAAATTGGTTGAATATTGAGCGAAAAGAGGTAATTTAATACCCCAGGAAGCAGGGAGAAACTTATTTAGTTCAATAGATC
>CAMDWC010000133.1 GCA_945878825.1 Haliscomenobacter hydrossis DSM 1100 | reverse complement strand
CAAAAAGATTTTAAATCGCTTTAAAGCAATTATCAGCAATACTTTTTTAAACTTAAATTTTCACAAATGAAAAAACAAGTACTAGTTTTGTTTTTGTGGTTTGGGACAATGGCCTCGTTGATTGCACAACGAACCATTTCCGGCACAATTACAGATGACAAGAAGGAACCACTTATAGGTGCTTCCGTATTGGTAAAGGGGACTTCGACGGGAACGATAAGTGACGTGTCTGGGGCATTTTCCTTCTCCATTCCAGCTAATGGAACCACCTTGGTTATCAGTTACACAGGTTATGCTTCAAAGGAAATTGCTATTGGGGCGAGTAATAGCTACAATGTGATGCTTGAACAAGAAGCTATTGATTTAAGCGACATTGTTATTGTAGGGTATGGAACCCAAAGTAAAAAGGAATTAACGGGTTCGGTGAGTAAAGTTACCTCTGAAACCATTGCCAGACTTCCTGTTACTGGTGTGGATCAAGCGCTTCAAGGTCAGGCACCTGGGGTACAGGTTACTTCAGCTTCAGGAACGCCAGGTGCTTCTGTATCTATCAGAGTGAGGGGCCCATCTTCCATTTCAGCAGGTAACCAACCTTTGTATGTTGTAGATGGTATTCCAATTAATACGGGTAGTTACTCTCAAATTGGTGTAGGTGGACAACAAACTAACGCGCTGGCCGATTTAAATCCTGCGGATATTGAATCAATTGACATTTTAAAAGATGCCGCTGCAGCCAGTATTTATGGTTCAAGAGCCAGTAATGGCGTTGTTATCATTACAACGAAGAGAGGAAAGCAACAGAAAACACAAATTTCGTTGAACACTTATCGCGGAACACAGGAAGTATGGAAAACCATAGATCCTCTTACAGGTCCTGAATATGTGGCTCTTTTACAAGAAGGTGTTAAAGCCAGATACGGTGCAACGGTTATACCAAGTCAATTAGGATTAAGAAATCTGGATGCAGATCCAAGCACTTATCCAACGACGAACTGGTTCAATGAAATATTTCAATCGGCACCTATTTCCCAAACTGATTTAAACGTTTCAGGGGGAACAGATAGAACAAAATTCTTTGTTTCTGGATCTGTTTTCGATCAGGGAGGTGTTGTAAAGGGTTCATCATTTGATCGTTACAGCTTCCGTATGAATTTAGATAACTTAGTTACCGACAAATTCAAGATTGGCGTAAGTACAGGATTTAGCCGTTCTCATAATACACGTATTCAAAATGATAACAATATTTACGGTGTATTGAGTACTGCGTTATTGTTGGGTTCACATATACCTGTGTTGAATGCTGATGGAACGTATGGTCGTGACGCTAATGCAAGTATTGAAAATCCGGTAGCCAATGCGGTTGAGCCTACTTATGATGTTTATACCAACCGTTTATTGTCTAACATATTTGGTGAATTAACGATTTTAGAAGGATTGACTTTCAGAAGTTCCTTCAGCGTTGATTATCTTAACTTACGTGACGATCGTTTTACTCCGGCAAGTCATATTCAGGCAGCAGGCGTAAATGGACGTGGTGAGCAAGGTTTTTCATCGGATTTGAATTTGGTTAACGAAAATTACTTTTCTTACAGAAAGGCTTTCGGAAAATTAAATTTTGACGGTTTGGTAGGAAACTCTATTCAAACAAGCCAGTTCGAATCATTGTATGGTGTGGGTGAAAATTACCCTGGAAAAACTATCCGCGAGTTAAATGCAGCTTCTGTTAAAAAGGACGTAACTTCTTCAAAATCAGCATGGGGTCTTAATAGCTATTTCTCCAGGTTGAATATGAATTGGGCTGGAAAATACTTTATTTCTGGTAGTGTACGGGCCGATGGTTCTTCCCGTTTTGGTGCAAATAACCGTTGGGGTGTATTCCCTTCTGCTTCTGCAGCATGGAGACTTTCAGAGGAGTCATTCTTCCCGAAATCTAAGATTTTATCAGAGGTTAAGTTAAAGGCAAGTTGGGGTAGAAGAGGTAATCAGGATATTGCCAACTTTGCATCCCGTGCTTTAATTGCTCCAGGTGCAAATTATTTGCAAAGAGCTGGTTTAGCGCCTACGCAATTGGGAAATCCTAATCTTACCTGGGAAGAACGCGAAGATTTTGACTTAGGCTTAGAAATTGCTTTATTTGAGAGCAAACTGGAATTAACAATAGATGCTTATCAGGGAACAACCAACCAGTTGTTGCTTAACAGACCTTTAGTTGGTGCTTCAGGTTTCACTGGTATTCAGGAAAATATTGGTTCTATTCGTAATAAAGGTATTGATATAGGTTTAACAACAACTAATGTCGAAACTAAAAATATACTTTGGACAACGAACTTTAATATTTCATTTTTCGATAATGAAATTCTTAAATTAGCAGGAACGCCTTTCGCAGCTGGTTTTGCCAGTTGGGTAGCTGAAGGTGAAGCCTTAGGTTCTTTCAGAGGTTACAGAACGGTTGGTCTTTTCCAAACACAGGCCGAGATTGACGCATTAGATAAAAAAGCGAAAGAATTGACAGGACGTTCTACAGCTGTATATCAATCAACCCTTACCAAACCTGGTGATATTCAGTTCAAGGACATAAATAATGACGGAGTTATTACCAGTGATGATCAAGAAATACTAGGTGATGCGAATCCTAACTATTATGGTGGTGTTACGAATACAATTCAAGCTTACGGCTTTGATTTAAGTTTCTTCTTCCAGTACAGTATGGGTAATTTTGTTTTCAATAATACCCGTGCGTTTTCTGAGGGGATGAACGGCGTATTTGGTCAGGCAAATACAGTTAAAAATCGTTGGACACCTCAAAATACAAGTGCTATCATGCCAAGAGCCGTATTTGGTGACCCAAATAACAACAGAAGAGTTTCAGATCGTTTTGTGGAAGACGCTTCTTATGTGCGTTTAAAGAACGTTACTTTTGGTTATACTTTCCCAACCAAATTATTGGAGAAAATTAAAATGCGCAGTGCAAGAATCTATGTGACAGGACAAAACTTATTGACCTTTACCAATTACTCTGGTTTCGATCCTGAGGTAAGTACATTTGGAGAGACGAATACAGCGCCTGGCACTGATTTCTTAACTTTCCCACAATCGAGATCGTTGTTAGTTGGATTGAACATTGGATTCTAATAAGGGATAATCCTGTGATTAAATTCTATTTTTTTAGATTGAAAACATGTTGAAATGAAAAACATATTTAAAATATCCATAATCATCGCAGCCTTTGGTTTTTTCCAGGCTTGTGATAATAATTTGGAATTGGAACCTTACACTGCTTTAGATGCATCAGTGGGTTTCAAAACAAAACAAGATGTTGATGCGGCGCTATTAGGCGCGTACAACTCGATTCAGAGTAGTAACTATTTTGGGCTTCAGTTACAGGTATTGCCAGATTTATATGCTGATAATATCAATCATACAGGAACATTTCCAACGTATGCTCAAATTTTTAACCGACAGGTATTGGCAGATAATTCCAACATTGGTGGTCTTTGGAACACGGTTTATGTTGCAGTTAATCGTGCAAACAATGTAATCGCTTCGGTCCCTACTGTAAAGGATCCAAGTTTTAATGCCAATAATGCCATTGGAGAAGCGAGATTGTTACGTGCCTTCCATTACTTTAACCTGGTTGCCCTATTTGGTGGTTCTCCTGCAGGTTTCAATAAAGCGGGTGGTCTTGGTGTTCCTATTTATACTGTACCTACCCTCTCTGCGGAAGATGCAGCGCCTAAAGCAAGATCTTCTGAGGAAGAGGTTTGGAAGTTAATCTTAGAGGATATTAACTTCGCCGTGGCCAATTTAGCCGTTACCAATGGTAATGGTAGAGCAAATAAGAATGTTGCGTTGGCTTTAAAAGCTCGTGTTCATGCTGTGCGAAATGAATGGGCTTTGGCTGAAGCTGCTGCTTCTGAAGTAATTAATTCCAAAAGACATACCCTTCTTACCGGTGCCAATTATCAGAATATTTGGTTAAGCCAAAACTCATCTGAGGCCATCTGGGAGTTACAATTTGATATCAACAATACTAATTCTATTACATTTTGGTATTACCCGACAGCAAATGGTGGAAGAAATGAATTTACTTCTTCCAATTCTTTAAGAGATGCTCATGAAGCAGGGGATATCAGAAGGGTAGTAAATGTTAGTACCGCACCAGCAAATAAAACAATAAAATATACTCGTGTCAACGGTATAGACAATGTGTTGTTAATTCGTTTGGCAGAAATGCATTTGATTCGCGCGGAAGCTTATGCAAACCTTAACAGGACAGCTGAGTCGCTTACTGAGTTGAATGCAATTCGCAAGCGTGCAGGTTTGAGTGATGCTGCAGAAACAACAACTGCTGGATTAGTCAATGCTATTTTAAAAGAACGCAGAGTAGAATTTGCTCACGAAGGTTTAAGATGGCTCGATTTAAGAAGAACAGGTCGTTGGAATGCCACTGGACTTACCGAAGATTTTAGAGCACGCTGGCCAATTCCTCAAAGAGAGGTTCAAACTTCAGCTGGTCTGATTACTCAAAATACAGGATATTAATCTTTTATTTTTAAAGTAATAAGCTTTTAAAAAGCCTCTTCTGAATATTTTTATATTCGGAAGAGGCTTTTTTATTTGTAAAATATAAGTTTACGATAGGGGTAAATCATACTATTTTTTCGTGGGTAGAAATGCGCATTGCTCTTAAAGCAGCGGGAATAGAGGCGAGCAAACCAATAAATAAAACGGTAACCGCTACCATAATGAAATCTTCCCAACGAAGACTAATTGGATATGAATCGACCACGAAAGATCCAGGAATGGCCACCAGATGAAATGTTTTTTGTAAAAAAAAGATGAACAAAGCAAGGAAAACACCGGAAATTAAGCCAATACCAGTTAAAAACAGGCCTTCGTATAAAAATAAATTTCGAATATCCACATCGGTGGAACCAATTGATTTAAGTATGGAGACATCTCTTTTCTTGTCTAAAACAATCATCCACAGGGCACCAATCAGATTAAATGCGACGAGAAGAAGCATAAATCCTACAATGGCGAAGCTGAGCCATTTTTCAAGCCGCATCAATTTGATAAACCCTTCCTCCTGTGCATAATAATCCTTTACATAAAATCGGTCCTTTACAATAGCTTGTATCTCAGAAACGACCTTTTTTACTGAGTGGTTTTTGGCAACCTTTATTTCCCATGCAGAAAGGAGGCTAGGGTTACCGATAAGTTTTCTTGCAACATTAAGCGTAGTTATAATATATTTATTATCATACTCTTGTTGAATCATAAATGTGCCAATAGGTTTTAAGTTGCTACTTCGAAAGGGATTTTCAAAAGGCGTATTTTCCTTGTTTTTAGGCATATATATGGTTAGTGACGCAAAAGGATCCTCTAAATCAATACCCAGTTTATTTCTTATACCTAGTCCGATGAGAGCATTAAATGAAAGAGATCGATGGGGTAAATAAACGCCTTCTTTAATGCAGGAGTCAATATTAGATACAGCGCTAAACAGGGTGTCAACGCCCTTTAACATGCCAAAATCTTGCTTCTCTTGATAGGTGAAAAAGGCAATTTCTTCTAACGTACCCGAAATAGCTTCTACGCCTTGTATTTTTGAAATTTTGTAAACCAGCGAGGAGTCTGCATTAAAAAATTTTCCAGAGACCGAAGTAATTTTAATATCAGGATTAAATTTTACATACATACCCATTATAAGGTCCTCAAAACCATTGAAAACGGAAAGAACCAATACCAATGCAGCCGTGCCCACCGTTAGACCCAAAATGGAAATTCCTGTAATAAGCTGTATTACCTGGGTCGATTTTTTTGCCAGTAAATATCGAAGGGCTATTTTAAATGGTAGATTCATGGACACTATAATTAGAAAGCAAAGATAACAGGATTATTAAACTCCTCGGTTTTTCAAAAAGGAGTTCCCTTTTCTTTTACCTTGAAATAAATAAAGAATAAAAAATAGTTTAATTTAGATGGGTACAAATTTTTAAGTAAAAGACATATACCTTTAGCACTTTAAATGTATCAACCGAACTTCTCGCGCATGAAAACAAATATTTTACGTTTTTCCCTAAGTTTATGCTTTTTACTGTCCATGATAGTCATTGTAAATAGTCAAAATACCAGAGGAAGATTTGAAAAAGCGAAAATTTTATTTGATGGTAGAGATACGCCTTCTGAATTAACGGTTAATATCAGAGATGGAAAGGTATTTGTCGGGGAAGATATTGTTCTTTTTTCAGAAGAAGAGTTTATTCTTCGAAAACTGGAGAAAGGAGGAATAATCCCTTATGCTTCTTGGGGATGGCCCGGTGGAATTATTTATTATACCATTCCTGCCGGTCTTGCGAGTGCAGGAATCATCAGCAGTGCCATAGCTCATGTAAATGCGAGTACCAATATTTGCCTTGTTCTCAGAACTACACAATCGGATTATCTTGTCTTTCAAGATTCAGATTATGCTTGTTGGTCTTATGTAGGCAAAATAGGTGGTGGGCAGCCTATTAATGTTCATAGTGCCTGCGGTTTCGGTGCTGCCGTTCACGAAATATGCCATGCTGCTGGAATGTGGCATGAACAATCCAGAAATGACAGGGATACTTATGTCACTATAAATACGGCAAATATACAGTCCGGGTATGGTAGTAATTTTGATAAATATGGAAGTTGGGGAGCAGAATCGGGTGCTTATGATTTTGGTTCTATCATGCATTATGGTGCGTATGGTTTTTCTTCTAATGGCTTACCTACTATCACTGTGAAATCTCCACCAGCTGCGGCTGGAACTACCATTGGTCAAAGAGGTGGTTTAAGCGGGGGTGATGTAGCCGCCCTTAATACCATTTATCCTAAGGTTGCTTGTGATAAAGGTGGCGGTTCAACTGGTGGTGGATCTACCGGCGGCGGTTCCACCGGTGGTGGGGGTGGGGTGGTTGTCACTGCTCCAGTCTTAACAATGGCATCTGAAATAAGAATTGATCCAATTCCAATCATTAGTGATGACGCTTTTTCGGTAAGCACCAATTTTACTAATACTGGTAATGCAGACTTTAATGGTTGCATTATTCTGAAGCTTTATAAAGCTGGAGGGCAATTAATGACAAAAGTTTCCTTAGATCCAACAGAAACGTTAATGCCAAATAAATCATTTTCAGCAAACCAAATCATCTCAAGTGGTGGTATTAGTTTAGCAACAGGAGATTATTATGTGGAATTATGGTACGAGGTAAGTTGTGGTTCATCTGAGCAAGAGATTAATTCAACAAGCACTTATTCGAATAAAAAAGAGGTAAAAGGCCTCAAAATCATTCCAATGTTAGAGGTAAAACCACTTGATTTTACTTTTGAAAAAGAAGGAGGCTCAAAAACAGTTGTGGTGACGTCTAATACGGTGTGGAATGTTACCAATCATCCTTCCTGGTTGAAATTTCCGACAAACAGAGTTTTCGGCAATTCAAATCTAACTTTTGAATGTGATTCAAACATAACTTATTATCCGCGTTCAACCATTTTTAATATTTCTGCCACAGGAACTAAATCCTTTGATCTTTCAGTAAAACAAAATGCGCTATCTCTTTCTGAATGTGTTGCGCCATCTGGATTAAAAATTACAAGTAAGGATTATAGCTGGGCAAAAGTGGCCTGGAGCCCAATCAGAGGCACAAATCATTATCAATTGAGGTACAAAAATCAACGTGATAGCACTTGGATAATGGTTGATTCTATACAAGGAACCTTTTTTGATATTTCTAATCTGGTTCCTTGTAGTTCATATATAATTCAGGTGAGTGCCTATTGTGCCAATATAAAAAGTCCCTTTTCAACTGAAATCACTTTTAAAACGGAAGGTTGTAATGATCCTTATTGTTTCTCTTATGGAGCAGGAAAATCAGATTGGATTGAATCGGTAACGATTAGCGATAAATCATTTACCTCCGGGCAGAATCTTGGATATGTTAATAAAACAGCGTTTATCGGTGAAGTAGAAGAAGGAAGAATCCAATATTTCAGATTTGCAAGTAAGCATAATTCTTTGTCTAAAGCAGAATTATATCGTTGGCAACTGTTCATTGATTTTAATGGAGATAAAGACTTTAATGATACTTTAGAGCAGGTTTATAACGCAGTTATTCCAAAATTCACCTCAGTTACAGGGGTATTTAAAAATATTACTATTCCTGAAGATATGCCTATTGGATTAACTCGCCTGCGTATAATGCTTACTACCAATAAGTCTGATAATAATGCCTGCGAAATATCTCCGGAAGTGTTAGAGGTTGAGGATTATGGAATAAATGTAAAAAAGAACAGAGATAGTATATTTTTAACACCAGATACTGCCTTTTTAAAAAACACCTACACTACTTTAAGAGCAAATGTCAGAGCATCTACAGGATGGGACGTTACAAAAAAACCTTCCTGGGTATCTACTACTTATCCGAGTTGGGCTGCAACTCCAAATGGTTTAAATGTTTCTTTGTTTGTTAGTAATAACACAGGAGTTAGAAGACAATTTAACTA
>CAMDWC010000132.1 GCA_945878825.1 Haliscomenobacter hydrossis DSM 1100 | reverse complement strand
CGTTGAATACCCACGGGTAAAACATAGCTAAAAGGCTTTCTATTACTATTTTCCTCAATATTTACGGCATCTACATCAAATTGTGTTTGCGCATCACAGGGTACATTATTTTGCTCATTTAAATCTTGAGAATATCTACGCCATTGATTGCGAACCAATTCCATACGCGCGAATCTAAAAGTTACCTCACTTTCAAAACCGTGTAAATACATTCTCATGAAACGGATGGAGCGAAAATCCTTTATTCCACCCACAGCCACTTTATCATTCCCATTTAAAGGAACGCGAAGTCTGTACCATATTCTTTCACCGTTATCACTTTCAATACGATCTGTGACGAATGGCGTCCTGTTAACATCTATTTCTCTTGGATTCAGGGGGTCGGCCAAGATGGGGATTTTATATTGAAAATAGGCTTCCGTTTCATTCAATGTATTATCTCTGTTCAAATCTTCTGCATCAGGTACGTTGGTGGCCGATTGCAGTTGATTGCCCCCCGAGTTAGACTTCGAGTTACCTTCAGGTCCATTAAAATCTTTATATCTGCTTAACAGATCTATGTTTTGAGTGTAACTAGGGTCATTAAAATTCCTGAAATTATCAGCAGCCGGGTCAGACTTTAATTTTTCTGCCGCACGCGGATTTGACCTTGCAATATTTGCCAGATAGGCAGAAAATTTTTCGACCTCCGTCGCATCATTCATACCGTCAAGACCAATATCCTGTGCTAATCTGGAAGCCTCATCTATATCAAAAGCGTTGGTAATTTGCTGCGCAACGGGAATAACCGACCAGTTTGTTCTATCTGTTCGACGATTAGGATTTAATGGAGCGGGAAGTCCGTTTTCAAAAAATTTACGAGAATCCCGTAATATGTCCTCCGAAACGTTTCCAAGATTTATATATAATTCCCCTTGTTTCTTTTCATAATCATCTACTGGCTTTTTAGGATCAGTTGGGTCTAAAAACGGACTAAGCACCCAGAATTCCAGAAACTCTATATTTGAAGATTGGAAATCATTGGTATTCAAAGCCCTCATTACCCCTGCCCATCTCGAACCTGGATTATCAAGTACCATAGAATCGCCAATAAATTTGGCTCCTTTGCTAATCCCCGGATACCCACCTGGCACATCAAAATTGTATGGCCCTCTATTTTCAGGATAGTAAGTCATATCAAACGTAGGAATATTAGGCAGCTGGTTAGGAGCAATCTGAGCATTGGGAAATACTTCAATTTGAGGAACCTGGCTTGTATAAGGATTTTTAGCATCCTGATCGGAACCTCTGGCACCTAAATCTATTCTATACCAACTTAATTTTGCTCTATTTGAGCCATAACGAAGGTCATTTACCAGGGAAGCCTCGGGAAATAAAGGATTATTATTAAAGGCATCATTTTGAGGCACAGAAGCCAGCACCCAGTTGGTAACAGGCTGTCTTAGGTCTAAACTACTGGCACTTCCTTCAAAGTCATCAATATAAACAACGCCTCCTTTGTCCTTACTATTTTGGTTTATTGCGCGGGAATGCCCTGGTCTGATTAAAGCCGTTTCCCCTGTAAAGTTGATAGAAGATTTAGCTTTTGTGCTTATACCTGGCAAAGCATCAACTATTTTTGTTAAGAAGGGAGCATCCCGGGAAATACCAAGGTCGAACCCATAAATTGAATTATTGATGGGATCCTCCCCAATATTTACCTTTTGCGTAAAGGGTCTTTCAAAAAGTTTTAAAGCCGTTGCACCTATATTAAAATTCTTATCAACGGCATAATCAGCTCTCACGCCAAACATACTTTTTGTTTGGAAGTTGAACAGGCCGTTATCTTCATAACTTACATTTACAGGAATGCCAGAATTGAGGATAGCATCATTTAAAATTCTTACGCGCCCAATATTATAGTCAATTTCATAATCCACCCCTTCTCTTAGCGTCTGTCCACCACCACTAACCGTAACAGAACCGGGGGGAATATTAAAAGCACCTAAAGAAATTTCAGACGAAACACTCGATTTGTAATTACCCTTTATAACAAACCTGTTTTTCTCCTGGTACTCCTGCGCCAAAAAGAGTGTTTTTGAGTAGAGTTCCGGAAAAGTATATTTTGCCCGCAGACCAACATCTTCAATTTGCTTTGCTAATGAACCGCCAAATGGCTCTAAGACGGGAAACATAACCCGACCATTAGATAAATTAATGGTTAAACCAGGTACAAAGTCAAATATTCCGTCCGGGGTAGGGTCGCCCTGGGTGTTTAATTTATCTACATTAAACACCCTGAGTAATGGTCTTCCCGCCAAATTAGTTTCTGGTAAAAATCTTTTTAAACCTTTGCCCGGATCTTCATAAAAAATATCCAAACGAAACTCATTCTGATCAATTTGTACAGCACCGATAGGATAAATATTTTTCATCATCAAATCCCACGTTGGTACATCTGTTGTTTGAGTGGTACTTTTTAACATTTTAACGAAAAGAACCGTCAAAGAAGAGTCAGGCTTTGTGTTTTCCGAGTTATTGGCTAATTCTCCTACTTTGAAGGTCTTGCCATTATAAGAATATTGATAAGCGACGCCCACGACCTGATCAGGCTGAACGTTTATATTCAGCGTCACAAACCCTAATTCAGAATGAACATTGTATTCACTTGGTCTAAGTTTTCTCGCACTAACTTTTTCAAAATCTCTGGATTGATTGAGTTTAAACTCAGACTGAAGGATAGAAACGGCGTTATCGATTTGTCGAATTCTGGGATCACGAATTACCCGGTTATACAAATTATTTGAGCTATTATCTGGTAAAGGCTTACCCGTTAAATCCTTAGGAGCGAAAGCTGTTTGTACAGGAACTGCTGTGGGATTCACCAAAATTTCAGGCTCGCCTAAATCGGCCAGCGCAACGATATCCCTTACGTTATCTACCTCATTTCTATCGTTGGTCAACCAAACCTCAATATTTTCAAGCTTAAATAAGCTACGAATTTGAGGTAAATTTTCAAGAGCGGGTTCAAAGGCGCTACGATTGTAATGAGAAAGAAAAAAGTGCCTGTTTTCGTCGTATTGATCTGCACGAACCTCGAATTCCTGTACCTGACTTCCCCCTTGAGTTTGTATATTTTTTCTCTGTGAACGTTGCTGAGAGGCGATGGCAGTAAGGCGAAGATGACCAAATTGAAGTTCCGTTTTTAATCCGAAAAGACTTTCCGCCCCTTGAATAAGAGAACCTCTCAGTGGTAAACTTACATTTCCAGCCTCAATTTTTTTAACAATCTCGTCCTCATTAAACAAATCACTGTTATAATTTAGTTTTATGACCTGCTTATCAACATCAAAAGTAGCATTGGTATTATAATTCGTTGCCAGATTCAATTTATCCCCAATCTTCCCCGTTATATTCATTTGAATATTCATATCGAAATCAAACAAAAGCTGCCTCCTACCTGCTTCGATAATAAAAGGATTTTCCATACTTTGATAGTCCATACCAAAGGTAAGGTCAACACCACCCTGAGGACGAATATCAATAGAATTACCACCAAAAAGCCTGTCAATAAGACTAGCTTTTACATCGACGGTAGATAGAGGATTTAAGGAACCCACATTATTTTCAGAACCGATACCCGCTAATTGCCTGAAATATTTTTGATAATCTTCAACTTCTCTTTTTTTCAAATACTGATCAAAGGACATATAGGAAGGATATTGAAAATCATCCTCCCCAATTTTTTCCGTCATGATATATTTATTGGTAATCGGGTCATAAGTAACCTTTTTATCAATAATGGACGGATCTTTTAAATCGATAATATTTACAGGTTTTGCTATACTAAAATTATCTTTACGCTCCTTAATAGCAGGTAAAGTATCTCTTGGAGCCTGAAGTTTTACAGGGGGTAAGAATCTAACTAAATAGGGGTTCGATTTACCCCAAAACGGCAAATTACCCCCCGCAAGATTTTGGTAAGTAATAACTCCTGCAAATAAAAAGAATAATACGATGGCTGAATATTTCATGTTAAACAAAGGAAAAGTCGTTAAGGTGCAAATTTCAGCCCCTTGTATTAATAAATAAATATTTCCAACTCATTGAGAAAGAAGCTTAAGCGCTTTTTTAATCAAATTTTCAACATTCTCCGTGGGGGCCGAATCCTGTAATAATTGCTGAATGGCCTTTTGAACTAACCCACGGTTAAATCCTAAAGATACCAAAGCCGATAACGCTTCATCTCTAATAGTATTGTATGATGGGTTATTAGAAAATACGCCTTCCCCACTGTCTTTAACCATTTTATCTTTCAAATCTAAGATAATTCTTTTAGCTGTTTTAGGTCCAATCCCCTTTGCTTTTCTGAATATTTCATCTTGTTCACTTAGAATGGCTAATCTGATTTCGTCCGGTGAAATAGATGATAATAATACTTGAGCCGTGGTAGGTCCTACCCCACTAACACTGATTAATAATCGAAAAAGCGTTCTTTCTTTTTCTTCAGAAAATCCATACAGCGTATGACTATCTTCTTTTATAAATTGGTGTGTTAACAGAAAAATGGTAGGCGTATCCGGTAACTGGGAATAGGTGTGTAAACTGATAAAAATCTGGTAACCCACCCCTCCTGCTTCTAAAACAACGAAAGTGGGACATTTAAAAGTCATTGTACCTCTAAGGTGAGTAATCATGGTATAATTTTGATAAACAGATGCAAAGGTAAAAAAACAATCACTATGTAAAAGAATTTCCTACAAAGCATATCTTTACGTTTCAATGTAAAAAATGAAAAATACTAAAATTAATATTCTTATTCTTGGGGGTGGTGGACGGGAACATGCTCTGGCGTGGAAGATTAGTAAAAGTGATCGATGCCAACAATTATTTATTGCCCCTGGAAATGCTGGTACACGATTACATGGAACCAACGTTTTTCTGCATCTATCCGACGTTGAATCTATCCGCGCACTCGTTTTAAAGGAAGATATAAAGATGGTCATCGTTGGACCCGAGGAACCTTTAGTAAATGGTATTGTAGATTTTTTTGAATCAGATAATGCACTGTCTCACGTTTTAATGGTGGGTCCGTCAGCAAAAGGTGCACAGTTGGAAGGAAGTAAAGCCTTTGCTAAAATATTCATGGCGGAACAATCTATACCTACCGCGGCTTATAAGTCCTTCACTCCTGAAACGCTCGACGAAGGACTTAGTTTCCTTTCTAAAAATGAGGGACCTTATGTTTTAAAAGCAGACGGGCTGGCGGCTGGAAAAGGGGTCGTTATTTTAACCGATGCAGAAGAAGCTAAAGTAGAATTAACCGCTATGTTGGGTGGAAAATTTGGTGCCGCCTCCTCTTGCGTGGTCATCGAACAATTCTTAGATGGTATTGAATTTTCTGTTTTTGTCCTTACAGACGGTGTAAAATATGTTCTTTTTCCTGAAGCCAAAGACTATAAAAAAGTGGGCGAAGGAAATGTCGGATTGAATACAGGCGGAATGGGCGCTATTTCTCCCGTTCCTTTTTTTGATACACTCATGATTCAAAAGGTGACTTCGCGAATCATTGAACCTACGCTTAAAGGCCTTCAAAAGAATAATATTCCCTATAAAGGGTTTATTTTCTTCGGACTTATTTCTGTAGCGGACGAACCCTTTGTTATTGAATATAATTGTCGTTTAGGAGACCCGGAAACGGAAGCCATTATCCCACGACTGACCTCAGATATTGTCTCCCTTTTTTATGATTTACACGAACAAAAATTAGGAGAAAATCCAATAGACATAGACCCTCGGTTTGCCGCTACAACTATGCTGGTATCAGGCGGCTATCCCGGAGATTACGAAAGTAATTTACCGATAACTCTCCCCGATGAAGTAACAGAATCTTTTGTTTTTCATGCAGGTACCGGTCTGGATGACCTGGGAGGCATCGTCACTAAAGGTGGCAGAGTATTAGCCATTACTTCCCTTGATGCCGAAAAAAAGAAAGCAGAAGAAAAAAGTAGGTTGCTTGCAGATAAAATTTATTTTAAAAATAAGTATTATCGAAAAGATATTGGATTTGACTTATGATTATTTTCAGACAATCTTTCCCCTGAATATTCGTTATAAACTTCTATTTGCTTTCGTTTTTAACAAGTCAAATATATTTTTTAGTTTTGTTCTTTCAAAAAGAAAAATTATCACTTAAACTATACATTGCCATGTATTTCCATAAAATCAATTTGCTCTCTGTTTTATTTTTATTCTTATTTTCAAGTTTTGCCAACGCTCAAAGTGAAGAAGAGGTATTATTTACCGTAAATAATAATGCTGTTACCGTTGGTGAATTCAAATACATTTACGCCAAAACAAATGGAGCAAATGCAAATTTCACCAAGGCCTCCCTACAGGAATATCTGGATTTGTATAGCAAATTTAAATTAAAGGTAGAAGAAGCAAAGGCACAAAAAATAGGTAATTTGCCTGAGATAAAAGAGGAACTACTCGGTTACCGAAGACAACTTTCTGATGCATATATACTGAATAAAGAAGTGACAGGAAGGCTGATTAGAGAGCTCTATGACCGTTCTTTAGAAGATATTGATATTAGTCATATTTTATATACCATTTCTGATAGCGCACCTAAAGATGATTCCTTAAGTGCCAATAGGTTTTTGATGGACCTTTATGCAAAATTGAAAAATGGGGCTGATTTCGAAGAATTTGCAAGGAATTATAGTTTGGACAGGTCCTCGAAGACCAATAGTGGCCATATCGGATTTATTAACGTTCCTTTCCCTAATGGGTTTTACGACTTAGAAACAGCCGCTTATTCAATGTCACCGGGAGACATTTCCCTGCCTATTTATACACCTGCAGGTCTTCACCTATTACAGGTGAATGCCAGACGCCCGGCCCGCGGCGAAATAGAAGGGGCACATATTTTAATTAGAAAATCTGGAGAAGGCGAAAATCCTTTTACTCCTAAAAATAAAATAGACAGTATTTATGCCCTATTAAACTCGGGTTCGAGTTTTGAAACGCTGGCCACTATCCTCTCCGAAGATGATAAAACAGCTAGTAAAGGTGGATATATAGGCGTTTTCGGAATTAATAAATTTGAACAAGCCTTTGAAGATGCTATTTACAATCTTGAAAAAGATGGGGAATATAGTCAACCCGTACAAACCAATTTAGGCTGGCATATCATTAAACGTATTTCCAGAAAAGCAATGCCCAATTTTGAAACGGCAAAATCAAATTTAGAGGCAGCTGTTCGTCAAGATTCACGCTATGCTTATGCTAAGGAAAATATGTTTAATCAAATTCGATTAAATGCTGGTTTTGTTGAAAACAAAGGAGCACTTGCTCGATTAGAACCTTTTGTAAACGACACATTCTATACTTTCCGTTGGAAAATACCCGCTCAGTTGCCAGCGGAGAATTTATTTACGCTGGCAAACCAGACTTATACCTTATTAGATTTTGCTCAGTATCTTGAAAAATCTTCCAGATTACGCTTCAGGTTGAACCAACAAGATCCAGTTGCTTCTATGTTGGCGAAATTGTATGAAGACTTTTTAGAGGACGAGACATTAAAACATGAAGAAGGCCAATTAGAAAAAAAATATCCCGAATTCAGGCACCTTTTAAGAGAATATGAGGAGGGTATTTTACTTTTCGAAGTTACCAGACAAACCGTTTGGGACAAAGCAAGTCAGGATTCCCTCGGTCTGGCTAACTTCTACAAGCTGGTTCAGGGAAAATACACCTGGAACGAAAGAGCGTTGACTACCCGCTATACATTGAAAGCTTCAGCAAAAGAACAAATTGCTCAAATTCGTGATTTTGCAAAAACACATAAAAAAAACGAGGTGCTCATTCGCTTTAATAAAGACGATGACCAGATACTCAGTGCTGAGGAGGTTACCATAGAGAAAGGAAAATCTATCGAAGCGAGTCAATTGGGTGCGCAATGGAAGTCTGGTATAGTAACTAATGCTGCGCTGAATGCCTCATCCACCGATATGGAATTTTATAAAATTGAAAAAATTTTACCCGTTAGTACTAAAGCACTCGATGAGTCGAAAGGCTATATCATAGCAGATTATCAAGATTTTCTTGAAAAAGAATGGGTTGATAGTCTCAGAAAAAAATATGCCGTTCAGATTTCAAAAGCTGCTTTTGAAGGCCTGATAAAACAATGATTTCTTTAGTTAAATTTTTATTGGTTTGTCTCGTTTTTTTTGGATTTTCCTGTAGCGAAGATGACCAAATTAATAATAGGGACTTCCTATTAGCACGTGTTTATAATAAATCTTTATTTATTAAAGATTTAGAAGGGATGTTTCCTCCGGGAACTTCCGCTTATGACAGCTCTCTCATTACCAATGCCTATACCCAACGCTGGGTTAGAGAAGCTGTTTTACTGTATGAAGCTGAAAATAATCTTCCTAAAGATTTAAACATTGATAGGCTGGTGCGTGATTACAGATCTTCCTTAGTTCGCAATAATTATGAACAGGTTCTATTAGAGCAGTTGATGGAAACTGAAATATCTACACCAGAACTTGCTAACTT
>CAMDWC010000131.1 GCA_945878825.1 Haliscomenobacter hydrossis DSM 1100 | reverse complement strand
GTAGAGACGCGATGCTTCGCGTCTTCTCCCCGACAGGTTTATATTTGAAATTTACCCTTAACACTTGATTTTGAATCAGGATTTACAGGATTTCCAGGATTACAGAGGACGTCTTCGTTTTTAGCGCAATGTTTATTTGTAGATGATTACTTTTCTCCCTTCTTTTCGCCGATGCGTAACGCATCGGCGAGGGGCCTGGTAATGAAAGTACCATTTAATAATAATCTTCCGAATCAAACCAACGACGTTATGGTTAAACCTCAAAATCCTGTAAATCCTGATTCAAATTTATGGCTGCTGCGCGCATAATTTCCCACTAAGACAAGATAGATGGCATTCGGTTTGGGAGGAGATGAGTAATTTAAGGGAATATGTCCTGTAAATCCTGATTCAAACAACTGGCTGCTGCGCATATAATTTATACCCAAGAATGGGTGCATATAAACGAAGTTCATAGCACCCTTTCGCGATGGAAGGGGCTTTCTCAGGGCTTGTTGGCTTTCACAGCCCTTTTTTTATAACTTGTACGCAGCGGCGTATCTTGCTATGTACTTCCCTAAAATATCAAATTCAAGATTTACGGGATCTCCTTCTTTTAAAATATGAAAGCTCGTATTTTCAAAAGTATAGGGAATAATGGCTACTTGAAAAGTAGATGAAGTAGGATTTATAACCGTTAAACTTACCCCGTTGACACAAACAGACCCTTTATCGACCAATAAATGTTTGTTTTCTTCGGGAAAGTTGAAAGTGAAAATCCAGGAACCGTCTTTATCTAAGACACTTTTTACTATGCCTACTGTGTCCACGTGACCTTGGACTAAATGGCCGTCAAAGCGAGACAAACCAGACATGGCTCTTTCTAAGTTGAAAGATTCGCCTATTTTTATATTACCCAGATTACTTCTTAACAACGTTTCATCGATAGCAGTGACATGGTGTTTACCACCTTCAATGGCGGTGACAGTAAGGCAAACGCCGTTGTGAGCAAGACTCTGATCTACTTTTAATTCATTGGATATGGGAGAGGAAATAGTGAACTCCTTGTTAGAGCCACTCAGCCTGATATCCTCCACTTTTCCCATGGTTTCTATAATGCCTGTAAACATACTTTTAATAATCGTTTCCGTTTTGTAATTCAATAAATCCGCTCAGGGTTCCTCCAAATGGAACGACACCTTCTACTCCATTTTCAAAAACCTTACAAACATAGTAATAAGTACCCGAGGGTAATTTTTGTCCCTGCAGTTGACTGCCATTCCAGTTAATTGCTGGATCTGACGTTTGAAATACAAGTTGACCCCACCTGTTGAAAACCTTGAAATCAACAGTAGCAATAAAACACGACTTTCTTGGTGTAAAAAAGTCATTATTACCGTCATCGTTAGGCGTGAACGCGTTGGGAAGGTCATAAACAGGGCAATTAACGGAACAAACCTGACTACTGGGCTTGCTTTCATTACCATTATTATCGAAAGCTGTTAACCGGTAACAACCGGCAAGCCCGTTTTTTGGGGTATGTCTGGTAGAACTTACATTGGCCCCGTTGATTGTTTTTACTTTTTCCTCCGTTTTTCCAACGCCCGTGGAATAATAAAGGTAATAACCAACAATGTCTGTTTCGTTACAACCCTGCGCTTTAGACCAGTTTAACTCATTGCCAGTTAAGGCTATTTCATCGCAATCGGGATAATTACCTGTTTCGCAAAAATTATTTACTTTTAAAACAGGCGGACATGGCGGCACATTGTCCCTGGGTGTAACACATATTTCCTGAGAAAAATTATTTATCGGATCTGGTAAACCAGTCACGCCGTAGGTACCCCAACTTTTAATCAAATAACAATAGGATCTCCCATTGGTAAGATTTCCATCGGTAAACGTTTTTAATTTTGTAAATCCAATAGAGTCAAAAACGCCTGAATTATTCTTTCTGTAAATGGTAAATCCATAATTTTCCCAAGTGGTTTGGAAATTCCAGCTAAGCAAAGAAGATTTGTCTGATCCCGAACCAGTTAAAAATACAGAAGAAGTAGAATTTGTAGTACCCTGAATACGGTTATTTGGACCAGTTACGAGGGTTATCTTATAAGAATAGGCATTTTTTTCGGTATCCACCGAAGCATCCTCAAAACAGGTGTCCCTTAGGGTCGAAAAGGATAAAGCAGGGGTGCTTCTCCAAATTTCACTGAAAGTCGCTGGATTATTACCTGTCCCTCGGGTTAAAACAAAAGTATAAGGCGGAGGATTATTAATGGTATCTAAAACAACAGCTTTTGGCCTGATCCAGCAAATTTTCATCAGCCCATTTACAGCCGTTTTTTTAACATTTACCTCAATGGGTAGGGGTAAATCCCTTCCAAGTTGAATACATATCTCTTCTGAGGGTAAACTTTCCACCAGGTTGTAAGCATATCGACCGTTAGGAGTGGTTCTGGCAAATTCTGCAAGAATCCTATAACAATAAGTTTTACCCGATTCAATAGCTTTATCTTCATAAACATATCGATTATTTTGTATATTAATGATACTGAAATCGGTTAATTGTGTATAACCTTTACCAGCAAGTCCGGGTTGGCAGGTATCGAGAGGAAACTGGCTGGTATTTACTTTTCTCCATACGGTAAAGCCTCTAAAGTAATTTCCACCTACTGTATCGCAAGCGTAGGGTTTACCCCAGCTTAAGAGAATTGATTGCGGATTACTTTTTATCTGGAGATCCTTTGGCGGTGGGCCTATCACCTTTATCCGCACTGTTTTTAGAATAGCCAATCCAGAGGAATCGGGAAAAAAGTTGTCTTGCGCTTTGAAGACCACGGAGTAATATTGCTCTGAAATATGTTCACAGGAGGTTTTCCATGTGAATACCTTGGTTACTGGATCTGGTTCAAAGAAACGGCCTGGTGGCAGAAAAGAGGCCGGACTCGGCTGAACCACAAAAGGTCCTCCCAGGGCAGTCAGTTTTACCCTTTGATTTGTCTCAGTAAATGGCGCCGTTGCAGTAACCTCAAATCGCAAGGTCTCTCCGGCAATGACGCATATTTCGTCGAAAGGTACTTTGATTTCAGGGGGTAGATTATCGCAATTTTTTATAAGTATTTGCATATCCCGTATGATAGTATCAATGGGGAAACCATCGCGGTATTCTACAATAAAAATAGACAAGTTATATTCCCCGGCGCGCTGTGGGGCGTCCCATACAATATCGCCGGTAACAGCATTGAGGGTCAAATTATTTTTAGGTCCCGGGCTTATATTACTTGGGAATATGTAATTCGGTACTGCTAAACCTACATCTTGCAGAGGAACAGAAAAATGGTAAGATAAACTATCTCCGTCGCTGTCATAAGCATTAGGATTGTGTATGAATTTCTGACCTACACAACCTATATCAATTGGAGGTTGCAAAAGTACCGGTGTATTGTTACAACCCTGGAATTGAGGATTTGGAAAAGAGTAGGTGGTCTGAATGTGAAATCTGATCTGTTCAGAATTGGGATAATTTACATTTAAAATACCCCCATTTCTGTTGGGGTCTGTGGTTGAAATCACATAAGTACCTCTGGACGGGAAGGTATGAAAAGCAACATAAATATTCCTTTTTGTATCATTTTCAAGAGGTTCCCCCTTTGGAACGCTTCCGCCTCCATTGGAACGTCCTACTTTTTCACATTTTCCGTCACCCCAGCAAATGAAAAGCGTATCTCTGTCTGCCTGAATACTGCTGGTTTTCGTATAGGTGGTAATCGTGGCTTTTATGGTAAGACTGGAGGTACAATCACCTACTTGTGAAATAGAGATTTCTCCGGCTCTATTATGGGTAGCATATATGTTAGGAATAAATGTTACAAAAAGGAGGAGTATAAAAAACCCCTTTTTAAAGACATTATTCCGAAAGTCTGACTGGAAAAAACTGGTGAATTTATTCGGCATCGTTCTATTATTATGCGTTTATTCCAATATACAAGTTTATTGGTTAACGCCGATTATTTTTTTTTATATAAATAGAAAAATGAATGCTTTAGTTCAATATTTGATTAATCGATAAACCTATTTAAACATTGCTGTAAAGAATCACGCCAATGTGGAATGACCAATCCAAAAACTTCCTTAAAATGTGACTTATCCATAGCACTAAAAGGCGGTCGAGGCGCAGGTAAGGGGAAAGAACTAGTCCTAACGGGAATGATTTTAGTTGAATGCCCACGATATTGCATGATAGATATCGCAAAATCATACCAGCTGCATATTCCTTCGTTCGAGTAATTGAATATACCTTTTGTTTCCCCGGCTTTTCCATTGTCTATTATGGTTAATAACATAATTGCTAAATCATAAACCCAGGTTGGAGAACCTATCTGATCAAAAACAACGTTTATTTCCTCTCTTTCCTTACCTAACCGATCCATCGTTTTTACAAAGTTTTTGCCATTTTCCCCGTAAACCCAGGAGGTGCGGAAAATTAAATAGTCTGAGCTGTTTTGTTTTACCGCCTCTTCCCCCGCTAATTTAGATCGGGCATAAACTCCTTTTGGTTGAGGCAAATCCTTTTCTATGAATGGCGTGTTTTGTGAACTATGGTAAACGTAATCTGACGAAATGTAGATAAATTTTGTATTTTTTGAGGATAAATATTGTGCCAAATGCTTAACTGCCAGGCCATTGACCTGAAAACATAATTTTGATTCCTTTTCAGCCTGATCTACCGCTGTATAAGCCGCAGCATGTATATAATAATCGTACTGGGTTTCTAATAATTCATTAGGCCACGTTATTTCTTCCCCCTTGGTACCTATTTGTGAAAAATCGAGTTGGCCTCTGTCCAGAAAATCAATCTTAAGATCAGGAAAGAGAAGTGAAGCTTCTTGTAAAGCTTTTCCTAACTGTCCGTTTGATCCACTCACTAAGACTGATTTTCTCATGGGATAAAAGGTATTTCGGTAAGGGAGTGATTCCCTAAAAGGGGAAGCATAGTATCTTTTTCAGACAAAATAAGCTGGGAAGCGGCAAATCCCCAGTCGATTTTCAATGCCGGGTCATTATATCTTATGCCAGCTTCCGCATTTTTATGGTAATAAGTATCGCATTTATATAAAATATCAGCAGTAGGACTCAGGGTTAAAAATCCATGAGCAAAACCTTTGGGAATATATAATTGCCTGTAATTATCTTCACTAAGGACAACACTATATGACCTTCCGAAGAAGGGAGAATTTTCTCTCAAGTCAACGACTACATCTAAAATTTCTCCCCTTAACACGCGAATTAATTTAGATTGAGCAAATTCACCCACTTGATAATGCAATCCACGAAGGACACCCTGGGTAGATCTTGATTGATTGTCCTGAACAAAAGCGTTATGAATTCTTTGTTTTTTTAAAAAATCATCGCGAAAAGCTTCAAAGAAATACCCTCTATCGTCAGGATAAACAGTGGGTTCGAAAAGCAGAAGTCCGGCAATAGGCGTTTCAAAACATTTCATAATGTAAAAGGGCACCCTTATTTTTGTCTGAACAATATGTTAATAGGAACTCCGGTGAAATTAAAATGTTTCCGCATTTGATTTTCCAGAAAATTCCGGTAATGGTCTTTAATATGAGTAGGGTGGTTACAGAAAAATACAAAAGAAGGGTTCCTCGTTGGCAATTGAGTGATATATTTTATTTTAATATATTTTCCTCTATGTGCTGGTGGGGGCATATTTTCTATAATCGGTAGAAGGATATCGTTTAATTCCGAGGTCTTTATCTTGCGCGTTCTATTTTCATAGACAGATAAAGCAGCTTCGAGCCCTTGAAAAATTCTAACTTTTTCAGTGGCAGAGATAAAAAGGATGGGAACGTCGGTGAAGGGGGCGATTCTTTCCCGAATTTCCTTTTCCAAATCACGGGAGGTATTCGTCTCCTTATTTATCAAATCCCATTTGTTAATGAGAATGACAATACCCTTTTGTCTTTTTTGAGCCAGGGCGAATATATTAACATCTTGTGATTCCATGCCTAAGGTGGCGTCAACCAATAAGATACAGACATCACATTCTTCCATCGCTTTGATAGCCCGCATAACCGAATAAAATTCAAGGTCTTCGTGTACCTTTCCTTTTTTTCTTATACCCGCGGTGTCTATGAGAATAAACTCCTTACCAAATTTGTTGTAATGACTATCGATAGCATCGCGGGTAGTTCCAGCAATTTCGGTAACAATATTTCTATCTTCCCCTAAAAAAGCATTGGTAAGGGAGGATTTTCCTGCATTGGGCTGACCGACAATAGCAAAGCGGGGAATTTCGTCATTGGGCGCTTCTTCTTCGTGAATATGCTCAACCACAGCATCCAGAATTTCCCCCGTTCCCGATCCGGTTATGGAAGAAAGGAAGAAGACATTTTCGAAACCAAGGGCATAAAACTCATTAGCTTCCAGCAAGCGGTTACCGTTATCGACTTTATTAATGGCCAGGAAAACAGGTTTGTCTGTCCTCCGCAACATATCAGCTACCTCATCATCAAGGTCAGTGATACCTGTAGTAACATCAACCATAAAAATAATGGCAGCCGCTTCGTCGATAGCAATTTTCACTTGTGTTCTGATGGCCGATTCAAAAATATCCTGGGAATGCTTAACAAATCCGCCAGTATCAACGACCGTAAAATTTTTACCGTTCCAGTAACTTGGACCATACTGCCTGTCTCTGGTTACGCCTGAAACGTTATCAATAATGGCTTTTCTTTCACCAATTAAACGATTGTATAGGGTTGATTTTCCTACATTGGGTCGGCCAACAATGGCCACTATATTATTCATGTTTGACTTTTCAAAAACTAAATGAGAGGGTAAAAATACACATTAAACCCCAATTATCCTTCATATCCGAACTGCTTTAATGAGTGTTCATCATCGCGCCAATTCTCTCTTATTTTCACGAACAACTCTAAATAAACTTTAGAGGCTAAAAACTTTTCAATATCAATTCTCGATGCCTCACCCAGTGCCTTTAAGGAACTCCCTCCCCGACCAATTAAAATGGGTTTCTGGCTTTTTCGGGAAGCAAAAATGGTGGCTTGTATCATTACAATGGGTTTTCCCGAGGTTGTTATGTCTTCTTTGAAAGACTCCACCCGAACTTCCACGGAATAGGGTATTTCCTGTTTGTATTGAAGTAAAATTTTCTCGCGAATAATCTCTGCTACAAAGAAACGCTCATTTCTATCGGTTAGCTGATCAGCGGGGTAATATTCAGGGCCTTCAGGAAGGTTTTCCTTGATAAAGGTTAATAAATTTTCCGTTTGGGTTTGCCTGAGGGCAGAAACGGCGAAAAAATGAGCATTGGGAAATATATTCCTCTTCCTCTCAATCCATCCCAAAATTTCATCGCGGGTGAGTAAATCTATTTTGTTTAATACTAAAACTAAGGGGATTTCTAAGGTATTTAAAGATTCGTGTAGTGCCTCCAAACTGTTGTCTGGTTCCGAAAACTCTGATACCCAAACTAATAAATCAGCATCCTCAAAACTTCCCCGGACAGAACTGTTCATTGTTTTTTGCATCCTGTAGGCTGGATTATCAATGAAACCAGGCGTATCAGAAAAAATGAGTTGAAAATTTTCACCACTTAAAATGCCTAATATTCTGTGCCTTGTCGTTTGTGGTTTAGGTGTGATGATAGACATCTTTTCTCCCACTAAGGCATTCATAAGTGTGGATTTACCCACATTGGGTTTACCAATAATATTTACAAAACCGCTTTTGAACATTTCGCAAAGGTAATCATTCGAATAACTTTAAACCTACAATGAGGGTAAAGATTTTATGGAACCTTCAATTCGCTCTTCCAATAATTTAAAAATATAGGGCGGTTTAAATATTCGCCAATTAAAAGTATTGTAATCGGAACCCATAAAAAACAGGTGATGAATGCGCGCATCTTTGAAATCGTTGTAAACATGTTTCGGCAGGTTCAATAAGGCTACCCAACCGCCTTCCTCTGAAACGTCTTCTATCCATTCCTGATAGTAATCGTCATCGCCACTATGAAAGGTTAATATATTTTCCCCAATAAGTATATAATGCACAATACCTAAAGCCAACATTTTATCGATGACAGTCCTTTTTAAAACTTGACAATCTTCCTCGATACAGTCATTCCATTCGCCTAAAAATTCGATAATTGTAAATTTTAAATCGTAGTCAACCCACAAAATTTTAAGATATAGGGTCTCCGATCCAATATCATCCCACTGTGGATGGATAAGATAGTTATAGATTTTATTATCAAAATAAAATTCATTGTAAGTTGTATTAAAAAAAGGCGACCTTTCATCTTTTGCTGCGGAATAATCATCAATCCATTTGAAAAAAGGTTCAATATCATGCATATCTTTGGGTGTTAAATCATTGAAAAATCCCCCTTTTTTAGAAACAATGATAAAAATTATAATCACCGGTCCTGAATCAACGGGAAAATCAACCTTGGCTAAAAGTCTATCTAACTACCTTAAGGAACCTTTTGTTCCGGAATTTGCGCGTTTTTTTATTCCTACTTTGAAAGAATCATATAC
>CAMDWC010000130.1 GCA_945878825.1 Haliscomenobacter hydrossis DSM 1100 | reverse complement strand
TTCTTTTCACGGTAGGTTTCATTGGCAGATAAATCAATTAAACAAAATGGATCCAGTTGAATATCATATAATTCCTCTGACATTTTTTTCCCAAACCCCGCTTGAAATGCTACCGACCAATTTTCCGGACTTTGCATCATTTGCCTTTTGGTAGGAGAATCATCAATATCCTCATATCCCAAAATACCCTTTGAATCAGGAGAGGGGGCGGGATTTCCCGCTGGCCAACGGTCCGGTTTGAAGTTTCTAATATATAAAAATTGATTGTTCCTAATCGCTCTGGACGGATATCCCACATTATCAGGCCGGGCGTGAGTATGTCTTTCCCTCCCGGCAAATACGGGTTGCTTGAATGATTTACTTCCAGATTTTAAAATGGGCACCAGATTTTTACCCGTTGTTTCAGGCAGTTCCTTGGCATTAGCTAAAGAAAGAATGGTACTTGCGAGATCAATCAAACTAACCAAAGAATGGTTAGCTCTTCCTGGTTGAGCTATTTCGGGCCCGGCAATAAGCAAGGGAACATGAATACCAAATTCGTGTAAAGATGCCTTCGCGTTGGGGAAAGCCATGCCATTATCAGCGGTTACAATAAGATAGGTATTCTCCAATTCACCCTTTTCGGCTAATAATTGAATCATTTTACCTAGTTGCTGGTCAAAATAATTTATCTCAAAAGCATAATCTAGAAAATCTTGCTCAATAGTATCTGTTTGCGGCAAAAATTCAGGTAATGTAACTTTTTCACCAGGTTGCCTCGAACCTGAACCAAAGGTATATGTTCTATGTGGTTCATGAGCGCCAAACCAAAAGAAAAAAGGCGTTTCCTTTGGCTTTTTGTTTAGGAAAAGAGCTAGATTTCCAACATAATCAATGTCGCTAATATCTTTACTTACGCGTGCTTTCACTTTTAGGGCATTATATTCTTCCCCTACCGGATTGGTCTTCCAACCTGCATCTTCCCAATTTCCAGGATCCCATGCCTTTCCGGTAAAGCCAGTATGATACCCTTTTCCCCTTAAAACCTCTGTAAAAACCTCAAATTTTGATGGAAAATAACTACCGTGTGTCCCCGCTTCTTCTAATTGCCAAATATTTTTGCCTGTAAGTATTGCGGCACGGGAAGGGCTGCATTGAGGAGCCGCGGCAAAAGCCTGGGTAAAATGTACCCCTTTTTTGGTCAGACTATCAAAAGTAGGCGTTTTAAATGTACCTAACTTATAAATACCCGCGTGGGGAAAAGACTGATCATCGGCTATAGCAAATAAGAAATTATAGGCTTTGGGACTTTCATATCTAACAGAAGACATGGAAATCAGGCATAAAACCAGGCCTATAAGTACACTATTCCTTATTGAAATCTCCATTTGTCATATGTTTTTGGTTATTCAACCGATCTTTTTCTAATAAATAACTATTTCCCTGTCTTAAATTCTGAGTCCATTTGGCAGACCATTCGGTTTTATTCCCGAACATATTGAAATAAGTACCTGTCTTACTATTAAACAATTCAAATAATGGTTCCTTTTCAGTGTCAGTAACCATGTTAATTTCCCAATCTCCAAGGTGTAGATTTCGAATGGCTTCCTTGCTTTCAGTATTTTTGGTTTCTTCAACCTTATCATTTCCAAAAGAAAAAACACTTAAAAAACGCTGTTTACTACTAGGTGAATCCGTTTCAAGAGTAAAATGCTTTTGATCTGTATCAAAAGTTGTTAATCCTTCGCCATCTTCATCGACAAATCTAAAATTAACCAGAGGTATATCGAATGAATCTTTTATGGACATAGAAGAAGGAGAACTAGAGAAAAACTTAACAATACAGGAATCTGAAGATAATAATTGATGAGTAAGTGTATCGATAGTGAGACTATTTTCCGCATGCAACAACCATTGCCATTCAGCAGGTTTATCACTTTCTAATTCGTCGAGAATGATAATGATTTTGGGTGGCAACAAAAGGTAATGTCTAACAAATTTTTTAACCCCAAAATTTTCTTTCGTTTCGGTACTTTTATAAGCTAATGATGCATCACTTTTCACATAAGCCAACGTCGTTCCTTGCACTAATCTTTTAAAAGAAGATATTCCCTCTGTACTAATCACTTGTCCGTTTCCATTTATCAAAACGCCATTGGCACTTTTCGTCAACTGAGACCACCCTGTTCTATGGGGATCATCCATCCCCAATTTATACCCTGTTTTAAAAAAGACTCTTTTACCTTTATAAGAAATATTGAAGGTGTTTTGCTCTGCTAAAATATGTCCATAAGCTCCAATAGGACTGGCACGCAGAAATATTGCTAAATTTAATGCTGGATTACCCGCATTGGTTTGCATAGAACCTGCGCCACCATCACTAAACAGTTTAGCCAAAGGAAAATCAATGCTTAAATCATCTGTTGGCATACCAAGTTGCTGCGTTTTAGATAATCTAAACCAACGCAGGGTAGATTCTTTTGATATATCTATCGCTTCGTATTCACGACATTTATCCGCATACCACTTATAAAGGGGTAGCTGAGTTAATTTTGCCATCTCAATGGCAAATGCCTGATATTTTGCCCCAGGACTATATAAATGCGTTGAATTATCTGCAAAACCATCGCCAACGGCACCTGGAGGAACGTGGTAAACCAACCAGGAAGCCATGTTTTTATAAAAAGGCTGAAATTTAAAAAAATCGTAACCCGTATAAGACTTCACAAAAAAGGGAATATCAATCAGGGTTTCCATATTCATTGTAAAATAAGACAGTCCTTCTGTCCAGCCTCCTGATTCACCGGAAAGAATGGGTGATTTTGCAAAAAACAGGTCGTAATAATAAGTTAACCATTCTTTTGTTTCATCAACATGATTAAACAAGATGAGATTGGTCTGAAAAAGGAAGTGTAATATATGCTGCCAGAAATGACCACTTAAAATTTTTACTTCGACGTCATTTTTATATAATTGATAAAAATATTTAGCTCTTATTTGAATGGCATCCAATAGTAATTTTTTCTCCCCATCACTCAGTTTATCATAAAAAGTATCAAAAACCAGGGCCATCCCCAGCATACATTTAGCATCTGAAAAATCAACCATGCCAGAATACCCGTTACGATCCCAGCCTGTGACTAAAATGCCCATTTCTTTCGCCTTCTTAAAATATTTGTCATCTCCTGTTAAAAGATAAGCCTGGCAAAACAAATAAATCCTTTGGTAGGCCTGATGACCAATTTGATAGGCGGCATCCTTTTCGATTCTACCTTTTTGATTATCGTTTAGGTTAGCAAAACGGGAGGTATCAATAGAATCATCGGGAAGGGGAAGTGATAAAAGTTCATCCGCTTCAGAAATAATAGCTATTCTATCTTCATTTTTAGCATCAATGGAGCGGGATTGATTGATATTATTAACTAATAATCTCGGATGACCTGCAGGAATTTTTGATAGGAAAAGAGCTGGGTCAGGGGGAATATTTTTTTGATAATCTTCCTTAATTGAAAAGGAAAAATAAGGTGACCACTGTAATCCATTCACCTTATACCTCCAATAATAAATGCCTTTTTCCAAAGGTATATAAGGTATGAGCATGCTATATGGAAGAGCGCTTTTAAAAAGAATAGAAGGCGTATTTGCCAGGGTATCCCGATCTAATTCAACATCATAGCTAATATTTTTTCCCTTTTTTACCGGCCATTGAATTATTGGATACAACGTACTCACCTCACATCCATTACAAGGAAGTACCTCTTTTAAATACCTGCCAGGCACTGTTTGAGAAACACCTAAGGTAGGTAATGTAAGTCCTAAGAGTAAGCTCACTACCCATAAATGGGGAGAAAAAGAAGAATAAATTACGTTGCGCTGCATTTTAATTAAAAACTATTTGATTTCCCCACCCTACGAATAAAAATTTCGTTGAGAGAAGGTAATATTTCATTGAATCCAGAAATATTTAAATTTTGATTCAATAAATGCTGTAAAAGAGCATTACTCGATTGGTTTTCATTTAATTTAACTTGAATCTTAAAATCATTTATTTGCTTTAAAGCATACGCTTCGGGTAAAACAACCTTTGTTGGCGTACTAAAATCGACGTTAAAAAGATTATCCTTGTAACTATTTTTAATATCCTTTACCTTACCTTGAAGCACGTTTGCACCATTGTTTATCAGCACAATTTCTTCGCAAATCTCTTCAACCTGTTCCATTCGGTGGGTAGAAAAAATGAGGGTAGCCCCATTTTTATTAAGATTTAAAATTTCATCTTTGATAAGATTCGCGTTGATAGGATCGAGACCGGAAAAAGGCTCGTCCAGAATAATCAAGTCTGGTTTATGCAGAATAGTTACAATAAATTGAATTTTTTGCTGCATACCTTTGGACAGCTCTTCAATTTTTTTGGGCCACCAGTCCATAATATCAAATTTCTCCATCCAATAAGTGAGCTGAGATTTTGCCTCTTTATAAGAAAGGCCCTTGAGCTGGGCGAGATATAACAGGTGATCACCTATTTTCATTTTTTTGTACAAACCTCTCTCCTCAGGCATATAACCCATTCTTTCACTGTGTTTTTCCTGAAGAGGCTCGCCATTAAAAAGTACAACCCCGGCATCAGCTCTGGTGATAGAAGTAATGATTCTAATGAGCGATGTTTTACCTGCACCATTAGGACCTAATAATCCAAAAATAGCCCCTTGGGGCAATTGAAAACTTACCTTATCAACAGCCCGTTTTTTATCGTAATCTTTAACTACCTCTTGAAGGTCTAATATTATCTGCGTCATGAAAATTTAATTTTGAATGGTAATTTAAAAAGGAGTTCGTAATAAATAGGTAAAAAAATATAAACAAGCTCATTTTATCGATATACGAATCATTTTAGAAATTAAGTGGATGTTACCATGGACTCAATCTGAATAAATTGCATATCGTGTAACTTACGGAAAAGCCCTTCCTCGTTTTTTAACAACTCTTCCGGTGAACCCGATTCCATCACCTCGCCTCGTTGCATAACCACAATCTTATGAGCGTGCATGATGGTTGATAATCTGTGCGCTATAATTATGGAAGTTCTTTGAGCAATCAAGGTTTCAATAGCTTTCTGAATGACCGATTCAGAGGCTGGATCTATAGAAGAGGTAGCCTCATCTAATATTAGAATATCAGGTTCAAAAACAAGCGCCCTAACAAATGAAATGAGCTGTCTTTGTCCCATAGAAAGGGTTGCCCCTCTCTCCATCACCTGATAATCGTAACCGCCTGGAAGTTTTTCGATAAATTCATGCGCACCTATCATTTTAGCTGCTGAGAGGACTTTTTCTCTACTTATCGACTCATCCCGCAAGGTTATATTTTCAAATACAGAACCCGAAAATAAAAAAACATCCTGAAGAACTAAGGCCATTTTATGACGAAGCGCATATAAATCAAAATCCCTGATATCTATTCCATCTATGGAAATGAGACCTGACTGATGTGTGTAAAACCTATTTATCAGACTGATTATACTCGTTTTTCCCGAACCCGTTGCCCCTACAATCGCCAATGTTTCTCCTGGCTCAATTTGAAAATCAACATTTTTCAACACCCAATCTTCTCCCTGATAGGCAAAATTAACCTTCTTGAAAACAACCTCCCCTCTTAGCTTTTCAGGTTTAAAATGTCCCGTTACCTCCTGTTCTGCTTTATTATCCAACAAAGCAAAAACCCGATCAGAGGCCACTAACCCCATTTGTAGCGTATTGAATTTGTCAGCTAATATCCTTATGGGGTTAAATAACATATTTAAATAAATGGGAAATGCAATTAATGCCCCCATAGACACACTTTCCCCAATGACTCCTTTTGCTCCCCACCATACCATTAATCCTAAAGAGGCAGCAGAAATAATTTCTACGACCGGATAAAATACAGCGTAATACAATACCGAATCTAAATTTGCCTTGGTGTATTCCCTATTTATCGTTTTAAAACGACGCATTGACAATTTTTCAATATGAAAAATTTGAACTAATCGCATACCGGAAATCTGCTCCTGTAAAAAAGCATTCATTCTTGAAATTTCCGTTCTGACCGATTGGAGGGATGATTTTACCTTCTCCTTGAATATATAACTGGCAATGACTAAAAATGGAGAGGTTGTGAGCGCTATTAGGGTTAACTCCCAACTAGTTATAAACATGATAGCTAAAACAACAATCAGCGTTAAGATATCTGCAATAATGGTAATTACCCCTTGTGAAAAAACGGTATTTATAGTTTCAACATCATTAATGGTGCGGGTGGTTGAAGTTCCTATGGGCGTTTTATCAAAATATGAAAGATTGAATCTATTTATATGATTAAAAATCTTTATGCGTAAATCCCTTACTACCGCCTGTCCGAGAACCCCACTTAAATAGGTGAACAGATAAGTCAAAAAAGCATGTAAAAATAAAACTATAATAAAGATTATGGACAATTTAAGTAAACCATCGATATCGGAACGCACAATATATTCATCTACCATTCTTTGTACAAGCCAGGGACGTATTGTTGCCAGGGGTGCCAACATAATGGCCATTAGCGTAGTACCTAACAGCAACGATTTATAAGGAGCTGCTTCTGCTAAAACACGTTTTAGCAGTTGTGCATCTACCTGATTTGATGAAGGCTTTTTAGTCAATTTTTTTTCTGCAAATGTCGTATATTTTTTTAACTTGAAAGGATAAAATGAGGGGTGGTTTAAACTAATACATGTCTTAAGCTATAGCAGCCTCTAAAGGCATCAATTTTTTAAAATGTAGATGATTCAATGCTTCCTTGAATTGATGAATAAATTCAGTTTGCAAGGCGTTGGGTCTGAGATAATAGCTGATGTCACCACCTGTAAACTCCATGGCTCTGGAAATTAACAAATCCATAATTTCAGGATAGGACATGAATTGTGGGTGCTGATAGGCTATAGAAATAATATGTCCTGGACCAAATCCTTCCATGCCTGTTTTGCTTACTATAAGACATCCAATGGGGAAAATGTCTTGGTAGGCTACTAAAACAAAACCACCGAAGGAGGGGATCAATTTCAGGGCATAATCTAAAGCCAAATCATGGGGGGTTTCGCCGTCTTCACCGACGTATGCCTTCATAAAAAGAAGGAGTTGTTGCCTCTCAGATATGGACATACCTGTGAAAGCATTGTAAACCATAATGGATGGGTTCATAATGTGTGTGTTTGCCTCTCTGTGACTGAAAATCAGTCGTTAATAGATTTTTTTAAAGCTCTTAATGCAAATATGTATTATTTTTTTCGGAACTGCAATTTATTTATGTTAAATAATCACAAAAAATAAAAGAAAACAATGCAAATTGCTTTAAAATTAATTTTATGTTACAAAACAAGGTCATTTTACTTTTTTTACTTCTTATTCCAAGCTCTTTCCTACTTTCTCAATCTTCAAATAACTTGGATAAATTGAGTGAAGGCTTGAAAAAAGAATGGTTGCAAAAAGAAAAAACAGAGGTAATTATTCAGTTTCACGACCAAAAGATGGACCTTTCCTCATATAGGTCATCTTGGGATAAAAGTCAAAAGGGCTCTTTTATTTTTAAAGCGCTGCAGGAAAATACAAGTATTTCCCAATATGCCGTCCAAAAATGGTTAACTGGCAAAAACATTTCCTTTAAATCAAATTTGCTGGTAAATGCTCTATTAGTTTCATTGGATAAATCACAAGTCTATGAAGTTATAAACCGAAAGGAGGTAGCCTTTATATATAGTAATCCTGAAATTTTTGTAACCCCATACCAGCGTTCTTCGGAAAATCTATCTTTGAGAAGTGCATCAGAATGGGGTATTGAAAAAATAAAGGCTCCTGCTGTTTGGGCCATGGGGATAACAGGAAAGGGAATCGTCATCGCCGGGCAAGACACGGGTTATGATTGGACACATCCTGATCTTGTAAGTGCCTATCGGGGGAGTTCAAAAGAAACAGTTAAACATGATTATCATTGGTTTGATGCCATTGATAAGGCATCTCCGTTAAATAAAGACACCTTGAATCCCTGTGGTTATTCCATCAAAATACCTTGCGATGATGATGTTCACGGAACCCACACCATGGGAACGATGGTGGGAAAGGACCTTTCAGGTACTTCCATAGGGGTAGCTCCAGGCGCAACCTGGATTGGTGCACGAAATATGGATCGCGGATCAGGTAATCCATTTTCCTATCTTGCTTGTTTTGATTGGTTTTTAGCACCCCGCGATTTAAATGGTAAAAATCCTAATCCATCTTTAGCGCCTCATGTAATAAATAACTCCTGGTCCTGTCCAACTATAGAGGGTTGCCTCGCCAATCATATCGATCTTTTTGAAAAGGCAATTACTTTATTGCGAAAAGCGGGCATTATGGTGGTTGTTTCTGCTGGAAATGATGGCGGAAGCTGTGAAACAATGGAAGAAATTCCAGTTACAGTTAGTGGTGCATTTTCCGTTGGCGCTACCCGTTCCAATGATAGCATTGCTTCTTTTTCTTCGCGGGGCCCAGCCATCATTTTAGGTAAAAAACAAATTAAGCCCGATGTTTCGGCGCCTGGAGTAAGCATAAAGTCGGCTTTTCCAGGAAAAAAATATGGCTCGCAAAGTGGTACAAGTATGGC
>CAMDWC010000129.1 GCA_945878825.1 Haliscomenobacter hydrossis DSM 1100 | reverse complement strand
ATGATGACCAAGGCTATACTTGCTAAGTAACTATATTGAAGATAAGTTTTTTCAGAGGCATTTGGATTAATATACTTTTTATATAAATCGTTGACCAAATAAGCCGGTGCAGCATTTATAAATGCGGCGAAAGTACCCATAAAAGCAGCAAGTAGTCCGGCAAGTAACAATCCCCGCCAACCGTGAGGTACAAATTTTTCCATAGCCATAGGCAGAACTTGCTCAAAATCGATGGATGCACCCATCTGGGCCATTTCGGGTTTTAAATAGACAACACCTAAAACACCGAATCCAGCAACCATAAGATATCTGGGTATATATAAAACTAAAATGGTTAAGGCACTCATTTTTGCCGCTTCGCCTGCCGTTCTTGTGGAAAGTATCCGTTGCATATCGTAACTTGGTACCGGGCCGGCAAGACTGGCAAAAATACCCTTGAATATCATCATTCCAATCAATAATCCAAATAACTCAAAGCCATCCGTTTCGATTTTTGTATTTACGGAATCTAAATATTGACTCCAGTCCAGATTCAGTTTCCACCCGAAAAATAATTCATCCCATCCCGCTGGTGTTGCGCTTTTTATCGCTTCTCCAGTTGTGGAGGTGTAGGCAATATAGCCAACAATAAAACAGGAAATCGTCATAATGACAAATTGTAAAACCTCTGTGGCCACTACACTCCACATGCCTCCTTTAATAGTGTATAGAGTAGTAATTCCTATGATTACTAAAGCATATCCCTGTTCACTCGTTATGGATAGGGGCCCAAGAGTAGCAGACATATCCCATGGAAAAAATATAGCAGCAAATTTTCCAATCCCTTCAAAAAAATAAGCGATGAAGCCGAAAACACTAATAATAGCAAATATGGTTACAATAATATGTGATAATCGACTTCCTTTTCCTTCGCCAAACCTGAAAGTTATCCATTGAGCACCTGTCAATACGCCAGACCGTCGTAACCAGATAGCCAGAAAGATAAAGACGAAAACCTGATTCCAAACGGGCCATAACCAGGGAATCCAGGCGCTCTTTAAGCCGTAAACAAATAAAATGGTGACTGTCCACATAGTTCCCGATATATCGAACATCCCCGATGCATTCGATAGACCTAAATAATACCATGGAATAGTATTTCCCCCTAAAAAGTAAGATTTAATATTTGTGTTTGCCTTTTTTGCAATCCAGAAACCAAAAATTAAGGTGACCAGAAGATAAATCAGGACAATCCCTAAATCAAGGGCAGATAATTTCATAATGTTGTTATTTTAGGGGTAAAATACCGAAAAATCTTAGTAAAACCAGAAACGCAGGACAAATGCTGTGCTGTTTGGTGACTTACTTTGGTCTAATGATTTTACCAAGTTTGTTAATAGGATAAACTGCGAAAGGATTCACTATTCTATCGATGGCAACAGCGGCGGTTCTTCTGGAAATAGGTTCATTTTTATTGTATTTTAGAGATAATTGAACGCAAACCCCTCTGAATTCCGTTTCAATAATCGCTAAATCTTTAGTAGTTATCAGTGATAGGACCTCGCAAAGTTTTCCTTGCGTGATAGGTCCTTCCTCTAATGAAAAGGGAGGTAAACCAAAGGCAGATGCGCCTATTTTTAATTCATTACCTGTATAGATGGAGTCCGGATAAAACCAGGTTCTATTAGCCCATAAATAAGGCTCGCCAACGCCCCGAATAAATCCCGTTGCTCCTACCCTGTTTATTTCCTGAAATTGAGGGTCTTCGTGCGGAACGTCATAATAAGGCATAAGATAACCTTTCCAATCAAGAATTGTTTGTTGCACTTCCCTGATATTTACCTCCGCTGGCTGGAGATTCCTTTTTACAGCAATGGCTCCAATAATTCCCGCAGCTTGTCCAATTTGTAATACAGCAGGTTGCAATCGGGTAGATCCATTGACTATATTTGAAACTGAAATGGGTTTGTCTGCCACAATAAGTCCTTCTGTTTCTTTAGGAATTAAGGCACCAAAAGGAATAGAAAATGAGGGCACTTTAGGAAAATCAATCTCTGGCGCGTTTGGGTATTTGTCGTGGTGATGGTCAATGGGGTAGTCTCCCACCGCAATACCTGTTCTATATAAAGGAGATTCCTCCCTGAAGGGTTCTAAAATGTGGTTGACGTCCATTCTAACCAATCCCTGAAGTCTTCTTCCTTCTCTGTGATAAGGCAAAAATGGGAAATAATTGTGCGTTGGATACTCATCCTTTGCAAACCCCAGCTGTTTAAAACCCAGTTCCGTTTGCATGTAATAAATAAAACGTAAAGTTACTTCTTTAGCAGCTATAAACGCTTTTTCACGCTCTTTTTGAGACATGTTGATAACGTTAAGATACATATCATTGCCCTCAATGGGCCAGTTTATTAAGTACTTATTATTGGGAAGTTTCGCATACGATAGTAACTGCTCGCAGGTGACCAAATTAGGTTTTTCAGGACAAAAATCTCTGCAGGAACAATGAAATTCCTGTGGATCATAATTTTTGGGTTTTGGAAGGGTCATATCTGCACCTTTCCCATAATCTGCCAAAATGGCCACAAAGGTCAGATCTTGAATAATGGGTAGATCAGAAGCTAAGCCCATTTTTTCACCCGTTTTTTCCTTCGATTCCATACCTACATCAAACGGAGCTTTTAATTGAGCAAAAACATCACCTAAGTCAGTTCCATCAATGAGAATTTTACCCTTTACCCGGTAATTAGTCTTTCCATCGAAAATTTGGACTTGCCATTTATTATCTTTTTTTCGTATGCTTGACCAGGTAGAACTTTTTTTAACTTCCAGCATTTTTACTGACGCAGCCATTTCGTCAAATATCCTGGCGCCAACATGAGGTTCAAAATGCGTATTACTTACCCAACCTGTCTCCAATGCTTTAGCACCACCGTAGTGGCTCCTTAATTTTTCACGAAATTCTCCCCATATTCCCGCCGGCATTTTATTATTTCCATCAATAGCACTAACACCAGCCGCTGTCAGCATGCCACCAAGCCAGGGAGAGGGTTCAACCAACAAAGTTTTAACGCCAAGTCTTCCAGCTTGTATGCCCGCTGCCGTTCCTCCGGTTCCTCCGCCAAGAACGATTACATCATATTCGGCTATTTTTTGACTGTGTACTGGAGACAGAAAAATCAACATCGAGAAGAGGCAAATCAGTATTGGCTTCATAATTTTTTTTACATTCATTATAAAATGATTAATTTAGTATCGAAAAATAATACATTTAAATCAATGAAAAGATATCCTTGCCCTCTTTTTTTTCAAATGATACCTGTTAAGGCATTTTTTGTACTGATTTTCACTTTTTATTTTTTCATTGGATTAGTAAGACTGATTGCCTTTTAGTTTGTATCCCTTATCCTCAGCTATTTTCCGTTTCATCCAGATAATGGAACACAAGAATGTTACTGGTGTTCAGGTTATAATTGAGCGGATTAAAACCGGAAATAAGTTTTTGTAAATCAAAAAACCATTAGAGACTCCTCAGAGTAAAAAGACTTTTAATTAAACTTTTTTCGCCTTCTAATAATATTAATTCATACCTGGATCTCCAAAGGAGAATTGAACAACGAATGGCAGCAATGAAACTTGCGGGTTCGGAGGTTGGTGCTCAAATTTCTGATAGTTTTAAGGAAATGATCCATGATGAATCTCTTGACTAACGGATGAATCATCGAATGATGGAACAAATGCATGTCACCTTCGATGATTTAGTAAGAAGAATTTAATAATGAAAAGGCAAAATATTTAAAAATGCCAAAAGGCGTTTATACCGGATTTAATGTCGATAAAAGTGTTTGTAATGAAAACGAACTGATAGCATTATTGGGCTGTCCCTCAAAACCAGATTTGTACCCGAAAGCATTGATAAAGGGGATGAAATTGCTATACAAGAATTGGTTAAGGCTATTAAAGGTTGGTTAGATAACCAAGCATTGATGAGCCAATAATGGAAGATGGTACAGTTAAAAAGGTGATAGGTGCCGAAGCAAAAGATTCATCCTCTAAACTCCGAAAAGGTGATAAAATTGCTTTATCTTGTGTAAAGCAAAACCTAAATGTGGATGAAAAATTCCAACTGGATAATTTCGATTTAATCATTTGGTTTTTAGTAACAGTATGAAAATAGATAAGGATTATAAAATTTGGATCACTTCATTAAAAGATAAGATTTGTTCAATACAGATCAAAGCTGCAATTGCGGTAAATGTAGAAATGATTCTTTTGTATTGGGATATTGGAAAGTCAATTGTTGAAAAGCAGAAAAGTAAGCATTGGGGTGCTGGTCTTATTAAACAAATGGCAAAAGATTTGAAAAGTGAATTGCCTGGAGTTAGTGGATTTTCGCAGTCTAACTTGTATGTAATGAGACAGTTTTATTTGTTTTATCACAATGCTGAAATATTACAGCAACCTGCCGGAATATTACAAACTAGACTTAGTGAAGATGAAAATAAATTATTACAGCAAGCTGCTGGAATATTAAGTAGCGATTCCTTATTAGTCAAAATCCCATGGTGGCATCACCAAGTGATACTTAGTAACTGCAATCATGAAAAAGATGCGCTATTTTACATTCAGCAAACCATATTAAATAATTGGAGCAGGAATGTGCTACAAATTCAAATAAAGAGCAATCTTTTTCAAAGGCAAGGTAAGTCAATAAATAATTTTGAGCATTCCCTGCCAAAACCCCAAAGTGACCTCGCAAGAGAAACACTCAAAGATTCTTCAAAAGAACATTTTCATCGTGCACAACCGAGCGCTTCACAGCCACATTCATACTTCGTTTGGTACCAACTTTTAGTACCCATTCCAAAACAAAATGTGGCTGGAAGCATTTATCTTTTGTTAGTGCAAAATTAAATATTTGCTAGGAGATTATTTAATTGAAAATACGGCTTAGTGAACGTGTAATATGTGCTATTAATAAAATAGCCGAAATGCCGATAGGCATGCCAATGACCATACTACCCAGGGTTAAACCAACGGTAATACCTAGAACCATTCCAGCAGGAATCCAAAGCATCCATAAAGATTTGGGATTTAAGATCATTTCCATAATCAAAATTCTTTTTAAAGAAATATTTAGTGTATAATTATTAATAATCTTTATTTTGCCAAATAAAATTAACCAAATAAAATAGATTAAAAATACTTACAAGCAAAATAAGTTCGCAAATATAAGGATATTTTGTTGTTTAAACAGAATATTTATTACTTTTGAACACTTATTTGACGAGTAAAAAAGAATAAGTCACATTTTTCCAATAATTATTTGGTAAAAAATATATTTTATAAGAAAGGATTAATCTTATTTTTGGTCGCAATTTGGTAGCCATTTTTAAACCTAAATTTTTTGAACGTTGAATAACAGATATGTTGACCTCATAGATCAGACATTTTACTTTCCACAGGAGGGTTTCGATATAGATTCCAATGGTTATTTAGAATTTAATGGCGTGCCATTAAAGTACCTTATTGAAAAATATGGAACGCCATTCAAAGTTTATTATCTGCCCAGAATAGGGGAGCAGATTAAAAAGGCAAAGAACCTTTTTACCAGGGCAATCAAAGCATCGGGTTACACAGGTAGGTACTACTACAGTTATTGTACTAAAAGTAATCATTTTAGTCACGTGTTAGAAGAGGTTCTTCAACACGATGTTCAACTGGAAACGTCGTCAGCCTTTGATTTAGATTTGATTCAAAGGTTGGCAGCCAGAAATTTAATTAATCCTGCTAATTATATTATTTGCAACGGGTTCAAACCAGAGAATTACAAAAGAAGGATTGTTGAACTCATAAATACTACTTTTGATAATTTAATTCCCGTTTGTGACAATGTGGAAGAGTTATCCTATTATGCCAGTAACTTTACGAAAAAATGTAAAATTGGATTAAGGGTTGCCACAGAGGAGGAGCCTAATTTTGAGTTTTATACCTCTCGATTGGGTATAAGAAATTCAGAGGTAATTCCTCTTTACAAAGAAAAAATAGTTGATAATCCTCTTTTTGAACTTAAAATGCTGCATTTTTTCGTAGATACAGGCATTAAGGACACGCTGTATTATTGGGGCGAGTTAAAAAAAGCACTTAAAGTGTATTGTTCCCTAAGAAAGTTGTGCCCAACGCTAAACGCAATAAATATTGGTGGTGGTCTGCCTATTAGAAATTCTCTGGGTTTCGAATTTGATTACAAATATATGATTAGGGAGATCGTTAATAATGTCCAAAGTGCCTGCGCTTCTGAACAAGTTGAAATGCCTGATATTTTTACTGAATTTGGAAAATATACCGTAGGTGAATCCGGGGCCAATATCTTTGAAACTTTAGCTCAAAAACAACAAAATGATTCCGAGAAATGGTATATGATTGATAATTCTTTGATGACCACCCTTCCCGATACCTGGGGAATTGGTGAAAGATTCATTCTGCTCCCTATCAATAAATGGAAAAATGAATATCAAAGAGTAAATATTGGCGGATTAAGTTGTGATAATTCTGATTATTATAACGCCGAGGTGAATCAAGCACAAGTGTATCTGCCCACCATTGACTCTGATGATACTGAACCGCTTTATTTAGGGTTCTTTCATACGGGCGCATACCAGGATTCTATAAGCGGCTATGGCGGAATAAAACATTGCCTGATTCCTTCCCCAAAACAAATATTGATTTATAGAGATGAATTAGGTAACTTAGTAGATATTATGGCGAGGCCGGAACAAACGTCAGATGAAATGCTGAAAATATTAGGGTATTAATTTTTTTTTCAGATAAGTAGATAGTTGCTATTATTTAGCCTGCCGGCTTTTACCGGCAGGCATTTTTTTTACAACCATTTTACCCACTCATAAGAGCGATGCTTGGAAAGTAAACTATGGCGGGGAAACAGGCGGAAGCCGTATTCAAATACCCCCGGATTGGATAGCTTTATCCTTCCCTGATAGGCACTTTGATCTCCCTGATTTCCAATGAGTTCTAAACTTTGTGTCAGTCTGATTTCTAATTTTGATTCACTCATTCTTTTGTATAGAATAAATTCTAATCCGAGCGAGTCTGCCGAAAGACCATTTCTATAAATTTGAATATCAATATTCAGGCTTTCACCCAAGGGCAAAGAATGATTATCAGTATCCATAATGGATTTTGAAATTACATGAACCCCTTCCCAACAACGTGAAATGTCGCTTTTCCAGGAACATAGATCTGCCATATTCTGGTGGTCTGATAACAACTTTTGGCCCTGTTGAATCAATGGGGAATAAAATAATCGGAAATAATCGTCCATCATTCGCTTCGTTGTAAAATCTGGACCAACCTTTGCTATGATATTTCGAATAAATTGGATCCACTCTTCAGAAATTCCTTGTTCATTCCTTTTAAAATAAACAGGGATAATTTCCATTTCCAGAATATTATATAAGGTTTCAGCATCGAGTTCGTCCTGTAAATTGGACTCGGTATAAGTATTTTCCAAAGGAAGTGACCAACCTGCATCAGGTCGGTATCCTTCAGCCCACCAACCATCTAGCACACTGAAATTGATTACCCCGTTAATAGCTGCTTTCATTCCACTGGTACCGGAGGCTTCTTTGGGTCTTGTCGGCGTATTTAGCCAAATATCGACGCCTTGTACCATCAATTTAGCCAATTCCATATTATACCCCTCAAGAAATATAACTTTGCCTAAAAATTCGGGCGACTTTGAAATTTGAACAATCTCTTTAATTAATATTTGACCAGGAGCATCTGCAGGGTGCGCTTTTCCCGAATATAAAAAAATGATGGGCTTGCCAGACTGATTTATAATTTCAGCTAATCGGGCCTTGTTTGAAAAAATTAAATGAGCTCTCTTATAGGTGGCAAACCGTCTTGCGAACCCTAAAATTAAAGCGTCATCTTTAATATTGTTCAGGGTCTCAAAAATAATGGCTGGCTTTTCACCTCTTCTGGTGAGATCTTCCCTTAACTGCTTCTTTACAGCATCTAACAATTTACCCTTAAGAACATTTCGCGTTGTCGCTATTCTTTCTGAAGGAATCTTGTAAATGTCTTTCCATCTTTCCTTATTAGACAAATCGTCGAGGAACCCTGGAGCCAGGTATTCTTTAAATAATTGATGCCACTCTGAGGCAATCCACGTGGGATAGTGTACCCCGTTTGTGACATAACCAATAGGCACTTCAGTCTCGGTGTACCCCGGATAAAGCTCTTTGAACATTTCTCTGGAAACGGCTCCGTGCAATGCACTGACGCCATTTATCTCCTGACAATGATGAATGGCTAAATGACTCATAGAGAAAGGTTCGCTACTGTCATCTCTATGAATGCGACCGAGAGCCATAAATTCCCTCCACGATAAGCCTATTTCAGGGATATAGTCCTGGAAATAGGTGTAAAGTAAATCTTCTGGAAAATAATCGTGTCCCGCTGGAACTGGCGTATGGGTCGTAAATAAGGAGGTAGCTCGCACAAGTTCTCGTGCTTCCTGATAGGTGTATCCGGATTGTCTTGCATTTTTAATTCTTTCCAAGGTCATGAATGCAGCGTGTCCTTCATTGCAATGATATACATTTCCATGAATACCCAAGGCTTCCATAGCTCTTATACCCCCAATACCAAGTAAAATTTCCTGCTTTAACCGGTGTT
>CAMDWC010000128.1 GCA_945878825.1 Haliscomenobacter hydrossis DSM 1100 | reverse complement strand
GATTTAGTCGCTTTGGCTCAAACCGGTACGGGAAAAACAGCCGCTTTTGGACTTCCATTAATTGATTTAGTTGATGCGGGTCAATTTTGTGTTCAGGGGCTTATATTAGCTCCAACCAGAGAGCTTTGTTTACAAATAACCGGTGATATAAATCGCTTTTTAGGCGAAGAACCACACCTAAATATAGTGGCTGTTTATGGAGGTGCAAGCATCCAGGAACAAGTTAGAGCCTTAAAAAGAAATGCACACATCGTTGTAGCAACGCCAGGTAGATTAGTAGATTTATTGGACAGGAGAGCTATTAAACTTGACGAAATCAAAATTTTAATTCTTGATGAAGCCGACGAGATGCTAAATATGGGTTTTCAGGAAGATCTTGATTCCATTATTTCTGCTTGTAGTTCTTCAAGAAATACGTGGCTTTTTTCTGCAACCATGCCAAATTCTGTTAGAAATCTGGCGAGAAATTACATGGTAAAACCTGTTGAGATATCAGCAGGGGAGAAAAATTCGGGTAACGTTAATATCGAACATCGCTATTGTATTGTTCAGGAAAAAGATAAGTATGCGGCATTAAAACGTTTACTGGATTTCAATCCATCTATTTATGCTTTGATTTTTTGTCGGACCAGAATGGATACTCAGGACGTAGCCGATAACCTGATGAAAGACGGTTATACCTCCGGGGCACTTCACGGTGATATGGATCAAAAGCAGCGTGAAAAAATCATGGATAAATTCAGGAACCGTGCGCTTCGTATTCTTGTAGCAACGGACGTTGCAGCTAGAGGTCTCGATGTCAGCGGGCTGACGCACGTAATCCACATGAATATTCCAGATGAGCTTCCTTTTTATACGCACCGAAGCGGTAGAACGGGTAGGGCAGGCGAAAAAGGGGTGTCTATAGCTCTTATAACCAATAGAGATGCCTACAAAATTAGGAATATTGAGAATCTGTCTAAAATACATTTTCGTCCTTTTCCAGTTCCAAGCGGTCAGGAAGTTTGTCAACAACAACTCCTTGAGCTTTTAAGAAGAGTTAAAGAGGTTGAATTAAATGACGAGGAACTGGATACTTTCTTACCAGATGTTCTGCATTTTTTAAAAGATATGTCAAGGGAAGATTTAATCAAAAGGTTTGCTTCTTTAGAGTTTAATAGATTCCTAGAGTATTATAGAAATGCACCAGATTTAAATCCTGTTTCTAGAGACAGGGATAGGGGGGACAGAGATAGAGACAGAAAACAATCTTCCTCCTCTTATGGGAATTCTTCTTCATCTTCCTCCTCATCGGAGAATAGAAATAGTAGCGTTCCAATGTCTAGCTTTGTTCTGAATTTAGGCTCAAAAGACAATTTGGACAAAGGTGGCCTCCTTAGGATTATTTGTGAAGCAGGTGGTATTCATAAAAGTAAAGTTGGACGTATTGTTACGGGTAATGTTACCTCGACGCTTGAATTACCTATGGATACTTTTATAATGATTCAAAAGAAAATTGCAAAAACCAGATTTCGTGGAAGGCCTCTTGTTCTTGAACAGGCCAGAGCAAAACAAGGCGGCGAAGACTTTGCCAAGAAATTTTCAGGAGGTGAAGAAAAGCCAGAGAAGAAAAAAAAACTTCGTGATAGATTAACTATTGTTCAAGATCTTAATTGAATTAGGTACTAGTAACCTAGTATTTTACCTACTTCACTTTTGTAGCTTCGCCCAATAGGTAATTGTTGTCCATGTATGTCAATATGACTTGGAGTAAAAGCTTCAATTTTCGATGCAGAAACTAAAAATGAACGATGTATTCTTAAGAAATTGTTCTCCATTAGTTTCTGCTCCAGAAAGCTTATCTTTTGTTTAGTTACGACTCTTTTCTCAGATAAATGAATGATAACATAATCCTTTAGGCTTTCTATATAAATTATTTCCTTTAGGTTTATTTTAATCATTTTTTTGTCTGACTTTACAATAAGGGTATCCGTTGTGATATAAGGTTCGTACTCATCATTATTTATTATATTTTGATTAGCACTTTGTATTTGTCCAAAAGCCTTGCTCAACGCTTTTAAAAATCTTCCAAAGGGTATTGGTTTTAATAAGTAATCTACTGCATCTAAATCAAATGCTTCTATAGCATAATCCCGATAAGCTGTCGTGAAAATAACTTTTGGTGGGTTTTGCAAAGTTTTTAAAAAATCAATTCCGTTTAATTTTGGCATTTGAATGTCAAGGAAAATTAAATCCACATTTTGATTTCTTAATACTTCAAATGCTTTCATTGCATTATCACATCGGGCCGTCAACTCTAAACCATCCACTCGCTTTATATAAGATTCTAATACATCCAGGGCTAAAGGTTCGTCATCGACAAGAACACATTTAATTTTATTCATTACTGGTAATTAGTGAAATTTTTAAAACAATGGTAAATGAATCTTCTTCTTTAAAGACCTCAAGATTATATCCATCATCTCCATATATTAAATCTAACCTTCGCTTTACATTTTTAAGTCCTATTCCTTTAGTATAATCTGCTTCCAGATCATTCTCTGAATTAATACTGCTATTTTCCACTCTAAAGATTAAATTTTGCTCTTTTACTTTAAGATCTACATAGATAAATGAATTTTCTGTATGTTGACTAACCCCATGCTTAAAAGCATTTTCTAAAAAGGGAAGCATTAATAAAGGAGGTATTTTGAGGTCCTTAAAGGGACCGCTTATGTTAAAATCGACATCTAATCTATCACCGTATCTTAATTTTTCCAACGTTATTAAATTTTGCATTTGTTCAATTTCTTTTTCCAAAGATATTTGACTCACATTGCAATCATATAACATGTAGTCCAGGAAATTAGATAACTTTAATACAACTTCAGAAGATTGATCAGATTTTTGAAGGGTCAAGGCATATAAGGAATTAAGGGTATTGAAAAGGAAGTGCGGGTGAATTTGTGATTTTAAAAATTTAAGTTCCGCATCTAGTTTTTCTCTCGAAAGCTCTCTGGCAATTTTTTCATTCTGATAGTTTTTTTTAATCAACTTGATAGCAGCTGCAGCAAAAACGATAGTATAAACATTAGTGGTTCTTTGTAACGCCTTAGTAAAGCTAGTTAGAGGAAATGTGGTATAATCATAATTCGGTAAATAAATAGGGACATAAAATAAATGAAGTAACAATCGATCTAAATAGCCAAAACCAATGGCAGAAAAAATAAATATTAAGGTAAATGCTAAATATTTTTCTTTATCAAGAAAGCCTGATATTAACCAATATAAAGTTACGTAGGTAGCAAACATTCTTACTGGTAAGGTTACCAATACTTCTATGAAACTTTGAGTATAATTATCTCTAAAACTAGCAAAGGCTATGGTAAAATATCCCAGATATATGAGCCAAAAAATAAGATGGACAAGTATCCTGTTTTTTGGATAAAGAATTTTATCGAATCTGAATAAGGTGAAGGTTGACATTGAAATTACCCTTTTGCTGAATTAAAGATAGAATAAAGCATTGTAAATACTAGATAAACGTTCAAATACAATGACAAATCACTGTTTTCTACCAATTATGAAGATAAATTGCATTGATACGCTATTTTTATCTCAATGGCATCATTTTGGTCATGTTGACCGATATAAAGGATTTTGTTAAATTTTGAGATGTATTTTTGTTCTAGTTAAAACACCGCCTGTAAGTTTTTAATAGCAACCAATCTGTAAAATCCCACCATTTACTTTGTATTTGGTGGTATTTTTTTATCCTAAGGAAACATCCAGGGTCATCATAATGGCAAATCCTACAATAGTTGCCATGGTAGCTAGGTCAGTATTTCCTGCCAGATGAGACTCGGGTATCAGTTCTTCAACGACCACATAAATCATGGCTCCTGCCGCGAAAGATAAAGCATAGGGGAGTAAAGGTTCAATAAGTATAACAGCTGTTGCACCGAGAACACCGGCAAGAGGTTCAACTGCACCGGATAACTGTCCATAAAAAAAAGCTTTTCGCCTGCTCATTCCTTCTCTTCTCAGCGGAACAGAAACTGCTGTGCCTTCGGGTAGATTTTGTAATCCTATGCCTATGGTTAAAGCTACAGCAGCTCCGAGACTTGCGGTATCTAAACCGTGGGCAGCTGCCCCAAAGGCAACGCCAATAGCCAGACCTTCGGGTATATTGTGAATGGTTATTGCTGATACTAATAAAATACTTCTTTTCCAAGAAGAGGGAACGCCTTCCGCCTGATTTATATCAAAACCAGGATGAAGATGAGGTAAATAACGATCAATAATCCAAAGAAATATTCCTCCTCCCAAAAATCCAATCAAAGCAGGAAGCCAGGAAGGTACTCTTGCCGCTTTTTCTGTCATTTCAATAGCAGGCGCAAGCAAGGACCAGTAACTGGCAGCAATCATTACTCCAGCAGCAAAGCCTAACATAGCATCAAGCACTTTTTGATTCATTTTCTTGAAGAAAAAAACAAAAGAAGCGCCGAACGCGGTAATTCCCCAAGTGAACAAAGTAGCAACTAAAGCTAATAGAATTGGATTAATTCCTTTCAAAGATTCAATAAAGGCAACCATTTTATTTCATTTTATTAAAAAAATTTTGATTTAGGTGTTTTCTTTTAGTACGTTTAAAGATTGATTTAATTTAGAGAAAGTAATTTCCTCTTCGTTAAATTTTTTATAAATAGTTTCATAAAGGTCGCATTTTAATTCAAAACCTTTTGCACTATTTTCCGTCCAAATCCACGCCCTTATAGTAATACCCACCGCATTAATCTGCACAATCCTGACTTTTACCTTAGGCGTAGCTTCCTCCAATTCTTCCATTGATCGATTATCCAAAGATAAGGGATGAATAACGGCTGCTTTCTCCAAAATATCTTTTGCAAGATTTATATCAGTGCCATGTTCGAGTTGAATTTCCAGCCAATTACAAATTCTATCATCCTCAAAATCAGAATTTATTATGATTTCATTGCCCATCAAGGTGTTTGGTACAATAATACGTCTATTTTCAAAGTCTCTAATTACGGTATGTCTCAAGGTTATATCTTCAACAATGCCGTTTAGGGTATCTCTGATTTTTAGCCTGTCGTTTACTCTAAATGGCTTAAATATGACAATGAATATACCACTAATTATGTTGCTTAATGTCTGTTGAGAGGCAAAGCCAATGGCAACAGCTAAAATTCCAGCACCTGCAAGCATGGAATTTGCAATAGTTCTCATACTTGGCACAGAATAAATAGCTAAAGATATTCCCACAATGTATATCACTGCTGCTAAAAAATGCCTTAAAAATTGATAATTAGTAGGATCATTTTGCATTATAACAGTCGATTTTAGGATAAATCGACGGAAAATTTTACTGAAAGTATACTCAAATAAAATAGTTCCTAACATGATGCCTAAAAATTCTGCATAATCAGACAATTTATGTTGATAAAAATGATTTAACCAGTCTAACATAACTACTCTTTTTAATAGTAAACAACAATGCTCCTGTATAATGTTTTGTATTTCGTTAAAAAGTCGTGATGAATTAGCAGTTTGAGTCGTGGTTTTATAAAATGTATAGCGTCAGAAAGGTCGTTGGTTTTATATCAGCATTCCTTTCCATGGGATTTATCAATGATCTCCCGCGGCTGAATCTCTGGCTATAGATTTAGCTAAGGCTTTAAATCAGTTTTTAAAAATTGCTTTCGACCAGTTATTTAACCCGGAGGGAACAATGAATCCGGAGTACTGGAAATATTCAGTAAGTCACATTATGCTAAATACCGGCATAAAAAATTTATCTGCATCCTGCAGGATTTCAATAGATTATATTTTGTTAGATAGAACCTTCTCCTTGTTATTAGGTATTTGGCAGAATTTTAATAAGCCATTTCAAACTGATCAGAGATATAGTGGAACAATTTCTAACGGGTAATAGTAGTTCGGAAACGACTGATATTTGGAAGAGTGCTAAACTACTTTACATTTTAGGACATCAATTTGCAATAATGATATTAAATGACAGTTTATTAAATTTTAAAAGAAAATAACGGTATTTGGGGTTAAAATATTTCTTCGTATAATATTCAAAAAAGTGGATAAGCTATTTTAGCAATAATGTTCACTTATTTTAATAAAGAAAGGCTGTCTTCTATTGTGGTTGCTTTTATTTTATGGTGAGATGTTGTAAAAACAGCCTGACCATTTCGGACTAAAATCAATTGTGGCGATTGATGATGAACATTAAGCTTTGAAGCAACTTCATTAGAAATAGTTCGGTACTTCAATAAATCCAAATAGTAAAATATGATGGGTTTATCATTGTTTTTGAAAGAAACTTCGATATTTTCTTTCGCCTGGGCACTTATACCACAAGTAGTTGAATGCTTAAAAATATATACTGGAATGGAACTGGATAAATCTATAATTTCAGCTATTTGGATTTCCTCCGTTAGGTTTGACCATTCTTTATTCATCTTTTTTTTACTTTTAACAAACCAATTTATCATCTTGTTTATGATTACAATACTATTTTATGAAAACAAATGCTGTAAGGTTACTGGATGTTAACAAAATCCCGTACGAAATAGTAAATTATAAGATAAACAAAGATAATTATGATGCCGCACAAATTGCCTTAGACAATAATATCCCACAACATTTATTATATAAAACACTAATATGTATAGGTATAGATAAAGAAATAATAGTAGCTGTTTTGCCGGCAAATGAACAGTTATCAATAAAAAAGTTAGAAAAAATAGCCGAAATTAAACAAATAAATCTTCTTCCGACGGAAGAGTTGATGGTCAAAATTGGTTATATCAGAGGTGGTTGCTCACCCATAGCAATGAAAAAGAAATTCCCTGTTTTTATTCATTCTTCCATTCCTGATAAATCTATTGTTTGGATTAATGCAGGTAAAAAGGGGATTTTACTAAAGATGTTACTCGACGATATTATTTTGATAACTGAAGGGCAAATAGCAGATATTTCAAGATAAAAAATGAGTAAATTAGTTTTCTTTGGTTTGTTTTCTTGGTCTCATTAAACCTTCCTGAGTTACAGAAGCGACAAGTTTACCGTCTCTGGTGAAAATATTTCCTCTGGTAAATCCTCTTGAATTTGAGGCACTTGGACTATCAATGGCATAAAGTAACCAATCATCCATCCTAAAAGGTCTATGGAACCACATAGCATGATCTAAACTGGCAAGCTGTAATTTGGGAATACTTCCTTCTTTACCGTGGGGTAGGAGCGCTGAGGTCAATAGGTTATAATCAGAGGCGTAGGCTAATACCAACGGATGAAATTTTGAATTTTCAGGCATTTCGCCGATAGATTTCATCCAAATATGACGAAACGGCTCTCTTTTTTCAGGTACAGCGGGATTATATAATTCCACCGGTCTAAATTCTATAGGCCGGTCAAGGTTAAGGAAATCATAAATAGTTTGAGGTAAAAATTCTCCAAAATGCTTAGCTAAATCTTTCCAGCTTACTAATTGTTCAGGTTCCTGAACCTTTGGCATAGCTATTTGGTGATCAAATCCACTTTCATCTGATTGGAAAGAGGCTGACATTAAAAAAATCTCACGACCCTGCTGAATAGCTTTTACTCTTCTTGTAGTAAAACTACCGCCATCCCGAATTCTATCCACTTGAAATATGATAGGAATATCAAGGTTGCCTGGTAGAATGAAATAAGAATGTAAAGAATGAACATGTCTGTCCGCTGGTACAGTATTTATGGCGGCGCTTAACGCTTGGGCCAGGACCTGGCCTCCAAAAACATTGGTACTACCTACCGTTTTAGAATATCCTCTAAACAAATTTTCTTCAATTTGCTCTAAATTCAATAAATCAAGTAATTCACTTATTTCTTTCATATTAATAGGATAATACTTGTTTAACTTTTCGGCTGAGTTTCAAAAAATCTTCTGCAGTTTTTAATTCTCCGGCAAACAACTGTGATCCCATACCAAGGTAGTTTGCTCCAGCTTTTAACCAGGATTGTATGCTTTCCTGGGTTGGTTCAACGCCTCCTGTAACCATTACTTTAATGTTGGGTAATGGACCTTTTATAGCTTTCACAAACCCTGGTCCTAATACATTCCCAGGAAATAATTTAACCACGGTAGCTCCGGCTTGTTTTGCATGCCATATTTCATTGAGTGTTGCTGCAGCGGGTAACCAGGGGATTTGATGTTCTCTGCATACTTCTCCTACTTCTAAGGAGGTAATAGGCTGAACAATAAAGTCAGTGCCCATATCTATGTAGTCTTTGGCTTCTTCGGCAGTAAAAATGGTACCAATGCCCAATGCCATTTCCGGACAATTTTTATTTACAAATTCTCTCAACGCAGAAAAAACGGTAGGAGCTTCAACGCCTCGGTTGGTAAACTCAAATACTCTCATTCCTCCATCGTAACAAGCTTTTACTATTTTTTTAGAATATTCGATATCCGGATTAAAAAAAACAGGTGCAATTTTAGTTTGTTCCAATAAAATTAATACTTGCGCTGCGTTCATTGAGGCCATTGATTTTGTTTTTATACTTTTTGGTGCAAAATAGGCATTTTAATATATATTGTAAGCAATAAATTGCTAATTTGCACCCAATTCGTTCAATTGCTTAATGATATGTTTCAAATGTATCCCCATGAAAATTAATATTACTCTTGTTTTTGGTTTAATAGCTATTTTTTTTAATTCCTGTGCTGTGATGACTTCAATGGGCTTGAATAATAAAGCTTCCTGGGAAAAGCCGGCATCTAATGGAATATCTCCGGAGGAAGCTTTATGGAAAAAGGTTCAATCTTTAAACACGGAAGAGGCTTATGTAGATTATTTAAGTAAGTTTCCTT
>CAMDWC010000127.1 GCA_945878825.1 Haliscomenobacter hydrossis DSM 1100 | reverse complement strand
CCAACCACTAATCCTATTGCCGTTGGAGATCAGGTGTTAATAATTCCAGATAATGAAATAGGCAAAGGAACCATCAAAGAAATTTTTCCCCGAAAAAATTATGTAGTAAGACAATCTCCCCGAAATAAACACGAAGTACATCTTCTTGCGAGTAATGTAGATCAGGCCGTTGTGGTGATTACCATGGTGCGACCTAAATTAAAACAAGGGTTTATTGACAGGTTTTTATTAATGACAGAACCTTATAATATATCCACATTGATTGTTTTTAATAAAGCAGATCTTTACAACGACGGGGATATGGAAATTTTCAATAATCTCCGGAATATGTATGAGAAAATCGGCTATGATTGTTTATTGTTAAGTGCTGAAACTGGCCTCGGTCTGGATGTTTTATCGGATAAGTTAAAGGATAAAATTTCTCTTATTGGTGGTCAGTCAGGGGTGGGAAAGTCAAGCTTGTTAAATAGGTTAGACCCTTCCAACGTGCGAAAAATAGGAATTATTTCCGATTATTCCGGGAAAGGGCAACATACTACCACTTTCGCAGAAATGTTTCCATTTTCTATGGGTGGGTATATTATCGATACGCCTGGAATTAAAACTTTAGGGTTTAACTATCTTTCACAAGAAGAGGTAGCTCATAATTTTCGGGAGTTTTTTCAATTGTCTAAACAGTGTAGGTTTGGCGGAAAATGTTTACACAAAAACGAACCGAATTGTGCCGTAAAAGACGGATTAGAAAAAACAATAGTTAGTGAGTCAAGATATCAAAATTATCTAATGATTCTTGCTGAAATAGAAGAGCAAAATTATTGGGAAAGACAGAAGGGGTACTAAAAAAAAGGAAGAGCAAAAACTCTTCCTTTTTTTTAATCAATAAAATGATTATCGTTTATTCAGGTTCGAAGCCTAATACAATATTGAAATCGCCGTATTCACGAAGTCCCTTTGCATTAGCTTTATCGAAACCAAGGCCATAATCGAAACCAAGGGTTCCGAACATTGGCAAGAAAACACGAAGTCCGAATCCAACAGATCTTTTCATATCAAAGGGATTGAAATCTCTGATGGAACGCCAGGAGTTACCACCTTGACCGAAAGCAAGAACGTAAATGGTACTGCTCGGATTCAGTGAAACCGGGTAACGAAGTTCAATGGTAAATTTATCGAAAATGGGTGTTGCCGCTGTTCCAGTTGTCGTGCCTGGGCTAACATTAGCTTCTAACTGATTGATTTCGTAGCCTCTCATAGAAATGATATCCACCCCTTGAAATCCAAATTGTTGGTTATTGATACCATCACCACCTAATTGGAATCTTTCAAAAGGAGGGGCACCGATTTTTTTATTATAGGATCCCAGAATACCAATTTTTGCTGCAGCTTTTAGCACTAATTTACCAGTAAGGGTGGTGTACCATTCAGCATCAAAGCGCCATTTGTTATATTCGAGATAGCGGAATTTTTCAGCAACAGGCAGATCCGTATAATCTTTATTAGGTTGGAAAAGGGAATAAGGCAAAGTAAATTGTACGGAAAGAGAAATATTTGAACCTTGTTTTGGAAACAACGGATCATTTATAGAACTCCTTGAAACGATTTGGCGTAGAGAGAAATTATTGAAATTTCCAATATTTACGGCTTCTCCTTTGTCGGTTTGGAAGCCCTGCCAGTTTTGCAAAGTCAATGTTTGAATATTAAGCGCTGTGCTGGCAACAAAGTTGTCATCAGGCCATTTCAAACGGGTACCAAAACTAACTGAACCCTGCTTAATATTTAGACTCTGATAGGTGCTTGTTCCTCGCTGCCCGTAAGCAAAGCGATTGTAGAAGCCGCCAATGGTAAATGAATTTGGTTTCCTTCCTCCTAACCATGGTTCTGAAAGAGACAGATTATAAGACTGGTAAAAATCACCGTTAGTCTGTGCTCTAAGGCTCAATCTTTGACCATCGCCCATGGGTAGCGGCTTCCAGGCCTCTTTATTGAAGATATTCCTTAGGGAGAAATTATTGAATGAAACGCCCAAAGTACCGATAACCCGGTTGTAACCTCCCCACCCGGCGGATAATTCAAGCTGATCGGAGGGTTTTTCTTCGACTTTATATTCAATATCTACCGTACCTCTGTCCGGATTTACTGGCGTATTGATACCCATATTTTCAGGGTTGAAATAATTCAGGTTCGTGATCTCTCTCTGAGAGCGAATGATATCAGAACGGCTAAATTTTTCAGCAGGTAGTGTTCTTAATTCCCGACGAATAACATGTTCGTGCGTCCGGTCATTTCCGGCGATGACTACTTTGTCAATATTTGCCTGAGGTCCTTCAAAAATCCTTAATTCAATATCAATAGAATCTCCGATAATGGCAACTTCTACTGGATCTACCTGAAAAAATAAATAACCAAAATCCATATAAAGAGAACTTACATCTCTTCCATCCTGACTAAATTTTAGTCTGTTATCCAAAAGCTCCTGATTATAAACAGCCCCTTTTTCGATACCCAAAACAGAAGTCAGGGTTTTGTCATCATAAATAGAGTTGCCTTTCCAGGTTAAATTTCTAAAATAATATCTTTTTCCTTCGTTAAGGAAAAGCTTTATCCTTAAATATCCTTCGGCATCACGCCAGAGACTATCTTTTAAGATCCTCGCGTCTCTATAACCAATGGTGTTATAGTAATCGATGACCTTTTTCTTATCTTCCTTATACTCCTTTTGAACTAATTTAGAAGCAGACAGTAACTTCTTTCTCTCTTTGGTTTTCGATAATTTTTTAAGGAGTTTTTTGTCGGGAACTTCAATATTTCCGTCGAGGACAATTTCCTCAATTCTGATTTTTTCACCTCTGGAAACATCAAAAACTAAGTTCACGGAATTGATTCTGGCAGTGTCTTTTACCTCGGAGACGGTTACTTTAGTATCAAAAAAGCCTTTATCTGCAAAGTGTCTTTCCAGTCCTTCGGCAGCATTAACTTTGATATTATCAGTAATAATTCCACCTTTTACCAAAAACTTGTTGACTACTTCATTTAATGATTCGTGCTGACTTTTTCCAATGCCTGTGAAAGAGTGAGTGCTTAATCGGGGTCGCTCGACCACAATGATTTCCAGAAAAATAACATCTCCAATATTTTTCGATTTGATGACTCGGACATCAGTAAAGAGTCGCAAATTCCATAGATTTTTTATAGCCCTGGGAATTTTTGATCCTGGGATTCTTACTTTATCTCCAACAACAAGGCCGGAAATACTGATAATTGCATTGTCATCACTAAATTCAGCGCCCGTTACAGAAATAGCGCCTATTTCGAAATCACCTGGTTTTGAGTAATCAAACGTCGGAGTAGAGTCATTTGAAATCTGACCTGACAAAAAGGTTGTACTCAAGGCAAATAAAGCTAAGAGTAAACTACGATGTAAAGAAGTATGGTTAATTTTCATTTTAGTATATCAATCAAAGAGAAAAAAGGGGTTAATGTGGTTGTATGGAGGTGTTATTTAAAGCCTGTTGTTCACTGGTCAGACCGAAGCGCCTTTCTCTTTTCTGAAATTCCAAAATAGCGGTAAAAAGATCATTTTTTCGGAAATCAGGCCAGAATAGAGGCGAAAAGTATAATTCAGTGTAAGCAATTTGCCAAAGAAGGAAATTACTTAAGCGGTATTCGCCACTCGTTCTTATAAGTAATTCAGGATCAGGGATACCATGGGTGCAAAGCGCTTGTTGAAAAACGTTTTCATCAATTTCACCAGGAGAGAGCGAGCCGTTTTTAACTTCGGCGGCAATCATTTTTGTAGCCTCCAGTATTTCCCATTTAGCGCTATAGTTTAGCGCTAAAATGAGCGTCATTCTGTTATAATCCTTTGTTTTCTCAATACCGGCCAATAGCGCTTTTTTGGTATATTCAGGTAGTCCGTCTATATTTCCTATGGCTTGTAGTCGTATATTATTTTTATGCAGCGTATCGAGTTCGCGACTTAGTGTTTCAACCAATAAGTTCATTAAAGCATTGACCTCGAATTTTGGTCTGGCCCAGTTTTCTGTGGAGAAAGCATAAAGGGTCAGGTATTCAACGCCTATTTCGGCAGCTCCTTCGGTTACTTCCCTAACTGCCTGTATCGCAGAGGTATGACCAAAAATCCTGGCCTTACCCTGACTCTTTGCCCAGCGACCATTACCGTCCATAATTATGGCAACATGTTTTGGCAGCCTTGCTGGGATTATTTGCGATTTTAAATCAGTCATTGGGAAAAATGAGTTTTCTATTCTGTTTTTTATTAAAACAGTGGACAAAGATAATAAAAGAAATTTTACCCCCTTAATTTCATTCTCTTTACCTTTGATTTTAAGATAAAAATGTTGAAAAAAGGGCTAAATCGGTGAAAAAATAGTTCATTTTAGTGGGGTGGTTTTAAATTAATTAAAATTATGATGAAAATATGGTTCGTTTTTTTGGGTGGAGGACTAGGAAGTCTGGCACGATTTGGGTTTCAATATTATTTGCCTAATGCTTCAAATTTCTCAATACCTACCCTGTCAGCTAATATCCTGAGTTGCTTGATTCTCGGTTATCTTGCCGGACTAAAAATGCGGGCGAACTTGTCGGATAGTTCTTACTTGATTTTAGCTACGGGATTTTGTGGCGGATTTAGTACTTTCTCTACCTTTATATTGGAAAATTGGCAGGCCGTACGCATCGGAAATATTGGCATAGCCCTTATCTATTCTTTTTTAAGCCTCTCTCTTGGGTTTCTTGCGCTTTTACTTGGTTATTTCTTATCCCAGAAATGAATATCGGTATTAACCAATATGGCAATGAACAGGAAAAAAAACGAACCAATTTTGTCCGTCTCAACCAGATCATTAATGGTCAAAAAAGCAAGGATTACAATAAAACTGGTTAGGGTAGCCAGTGGAATCCAGGGATGCTGACGGGACCTGGGGTCTTTTATCACTCGCTGTCCGGTTTTTAAAACAGCTACTAATAAAAGGCTGAAAATAAGTAGTCCAGGAAATCCTTGCTCCACGAGTACCATTAAAAAATAGCTATGAATGCCTGATTTTTCTTCATTTTTACTTACATAAGTTCGAAACCCCTTTACGGTATACGCTTTATAGTGTTGGACAAAACTACCAGGACCAAAGCCAACAACAGGTTCTTTTACAGACATGTGCGCGCCGGCAACCCAGCGATACAATCGCTCCATAGTGCTAATATCTTCTAATTTAACCGTTGCTTCCAGTAAATTGTCAAATTCCGTATGAGAAATGGTTCGCTCATAATTTGGCGCAAAAGCTAAGTATTTATTATTGTTTGTAAGCCAAAAAATGCCAATGACAACCACTAAAATACTTGCATAAACAAAAGGTATTAAACTTCTCCACCATATTAATAGACCTGCAATGGCGGAAATTAAAATGGCACCGTAAGCAGCTCTGGTGAAACTCAGATAAATAGCTAAAAGCCAGACAGGTAGCAGCATAGTCAGGAATAATCTTACGAAACTTCCTTTAGAATACTCAAATCTCAACAAAAAAATCCATGGGAATAATAAGGCAAGTAAGGCAGCATAATTTACATGATTTCTTTGAAACGGATGTAGCACGCGATGAATGTCACCAAATGAAAATCCATAAGATGCATGTCTGTACCAAATGACTATCACGCTTAAAATCATTGGCAAGAGAATTACCCAAAACATTAGTTTAATGCTCTTTTCTGTCCTTAGGAGGTACCCTGCCATAAAATAAAAAGTACATACGTACCAGATTTTTGCCAATAGAAATTTTAAGGAAATTAAAATAGAATAGGAGTTTAGACTGGTAAAAAAGGTCCAGAAAAGGTGCAAATAAATAAGCAGGGTTACGGGATGAGTAAGAAAGTTACTTCCCATTTTTTTAAAATTTACGAGAAAATAAAGCAAACCAATGCCCATTAAGCCTATGATAAGCGGCTCTGTAGGCAGGTCAGTTCCCAGTCCATTGTCAAAAGTAATTTCGGTGGAAAGGGGTATAAAAAATAAGAGGAGAAAAAAAATAACCTTAAAATCAATGATGCTAAACCAGATAATCAGACCAACGGGGATGAGCAACAACCAAAGCCATTGATTTTCTAGCAGAGAAATAAACCAGGCGATATTAAAAATAAGAGCAAAGCAAATAAATAAATTACGCTGGGAAACACTTATTTTTTCGTGAAAAATGGCTGACCCTCTATTTATCATGCAATACTTCCTTCCAGTTAATTTCTTTATATCTGTCCAATGTTATCACTACGAAAATACTCAGAAGAAACGCCCCCAGTACTGCGCCAAGCACGATGAAGGAACGTTTTGGTCTGCTTTTAATCAAAGGAATCTCCGCTGTTTCCATTTCAAGTAAGGCGGGAATATTGGCATTCTGTGCCGAATAAAGTAGTTTTAATCGTTGTTTTTCCTGTGATATTTGTTCTATATAGGAATAATAACGCACCTCCAACTCGTTAAGGGTAAGTTGACCTTCATTGAGCATGTTTACCCGCCTTACTATGGTATCCAATTCAGCTTTTAGTCCTTCGGCTTCAGCTTCTAAGTATTGAATGGTATCTTTTGGTATTTTACCCCCCGTTTTTAAATTATTCAGTCTTGCATTCGATCGGGTATATTCACTTTTTACTACATCGAATTGTTCAGAAATAATTTCAGATTGTGTTTTTGTATTAAAAAGATTGAATTTTTTTCGCGTTTTGCTCAAACTATCACTTAAAATTACGATTTCCAGTTGTTTTTCTGCAATATCCTTATTTAGGGAATAAATCATTTTTGAATAACCGTCTTTAATTAAATTTTTAGCTTTCTCATCAATGAGAAAACCGGCGTATTGAACCATTTTTGCCGCTAATTCAGGCTTTTTATCTTCAATAATTAGAGAAATCGCATCCCGATCTGTTTTCTCTACAGAGTAATAGGAGGAGAATTTTTTTCGTACTTTAAAGTGTGCCTTAGGTGAGGCTGGATTTATTTTATAATTCTTGTAAAGCTGAAAAGAATCAACCATTTCGTCTATGATGACATTAGATTCTGCAATGATTAATAAGCGGTCTATATCTTCTTCCCCACCATAATATCGTACTTGTTCGGAGCCCCCAAATAAATTCTCGGGCCTGGATTGTTCCGGACTTATGGCCAGGAATTTTGCTTCCGCAGCGTAGAAATCAGGCATAAATAACGTTACCACAACAGTGAGTACACCTGAAAAAAAGGTAAAAAGTAAGACGGGCTTTCGCCATCGAAATAATATGGTAATTAAGCTTAATAAGTTCGTCGGTTTGGGTTCCATAAATTATCTGATGGTTTCACTAAATAAATGAGTCCATTCATTTTTTTTAATCATTCCTGTTGATATCATAGCTATTCCCGTCGATAATAAACCAGTTAAAAGGATGAACGGAATATTAGCAGGCTTGAAAGGCAGGTATGATTTGGTTAAAAAAATAAACAACATAGTTAAAAAAGAAAAAATTAAAATGCTAAGGATTAAGGAAAAAGACCGTTTTACCAGTTGTTTTTTTAAGCACAGGTTTATTTGTAAAATAAGAGCCAATGATTGTGTTATCAATGACGCTAAAGCTACGCCTGGAATAGATAGTAATGGTAAAAGAACAAAAATCAGCACCAAATTAAATCCTAAAATCAAAACAAAGATACGATTCATTGACCAAAGGCTGCCTGAAGCGGTTAATAATGTACCGTAAATATAATTTCCACTCATCGGAATAAGGGCTAATATGAGTATTGAAAAGGTATGTACCATTTCAGGCGTTGCATTTTTATATAAAATAAGAATGATTCCCTCTGAAAAAATAGAAAAACCTATGGCGAGGGGCAGGGTGATTGTCCAAAGTAAGCGAATGGCTATGTTGGCTAAATTTGCTGTGGCTTCCTTTTGGTGAATGCTTTTTGAAAAAAGTGGTAGCAATAATCCTGCAAATAAATAACCGATAATATTTACAGCTTCTAATATTCTAAAACTTCCAGCGTAAATAGCTGAACTACTAAATTTATCCGAGGAAAAAAAAGGTATGATTAAGGTATCAATTCTTGAACTGATGCTCATTAATAACACCAAAATAGCATAAGGTAATCCCTCTTTGAGTAATAATTTTAGTTTGGATACATCAAAATGGAGCTTGAATAAGAAGGCATTTTTATATAAAATAAATACGGCGATACTAATGGAAAGAAGTATGGATAGTAGTTGAACCGATGTAAAAAGTACAATGGTTATTTTTGAATGTAAGGAGGGAACACATAAAAAGGTACCCATTACGAGGATACTTAAGCCTTTGTCGGTAATAGATAAAATACTATCTAAGCGGTATAATCCCAGGCCGGAAAGGGTAGCTCGCAGAAACAATAAAAAGGAGCTGCTTAATTGAAAAAGCAAAATGACGGTTAGAAAAAGGGGGTATTTAGTCCAAAAGCCAAGGAAAAAGGCAACGAGGCTGGTTAACGTAACATAAAGTAGAGATAAAATAGCTTTTAAGGACAAGAAATTTGGGTATTGCTCCCTGGCTTCCTGTGCATTTAGTGCACAGGTCCGGGTTAACCAGGACTGCAAGCCAAAGTCCGATAAAATTTGAAAAATAAAGGAAAGATTAAAAAGGGTGAAATATACACCATACTCTTCGGGGGGGAGTATATTTTGAACGCCCCTGTCAATACCCAACAAATACAACGGTTTGATGACGGCATTCAGGAAAAGGACCAAAAGGATATTTCCCTGAAAATCACGGTGTAATTTTTTTGAATCCTCCATGTTTTATTAAACCAGCATTGGCCGGCTATTCATAACGAAGAGATTCTATCGGATCTAATTCTGCTGCCTTCATAGCGGGAT
>CAMDWC010000126.1 GCA_945878825.1 Haliscomenobacter hydrossis DSM 1100 | reverse complement strand
AAGATTCATTGAACTGTTTATAGCCACCTTGGCATCTAAACCGAGAGCCACATTACTTTTTTCTTTTTGATTCACTTTGTTATTTGAGTATGAACCAAGGGAAAAAGGAATCAATGAAATATTCGTTCCAGGCGAGGGTGGGGGTTCTGTCCATTCCAAATACCCGGTGTAAGCAAGGGAAGCGGTAGGAAATTGTCTTGGAACAGCCGCCCACGCTGATTTCTCAGTGGTTTTCATATCTAACCTGCTGAAATTTACACCCCATTTATCTGCATTTGGTTTGTAGCGTAATGTGGTGAATGGAATGGCCATCTCCAGCGTCCATTTATCTGGCTCGCTTTGAACGGAGGAAGTCCATTTATTATCCCAGCTTAAATCTGCCTTTCCGCCATCGTATAATAATCCGTCCCATTGAGCACCCATCGCATTGGATCCAAAGGTAAATCCATTTGTTTGATCATTAAAAGGGTCGATAAATAACAAAAAGTTATCATTTTTACCGAAACTAAAATCCCGTCTTAAGGACTCAACCATATATGATCCTTCTAATTTCTCATAATTTATGGCTAGTAAATACAGATTTTTGTCATCAAAACACATTTTCGCTTCTGTATATACCTTAGCAAAGCCTGTATCCATGGGCAGTACTGCGTAAAATCGGGAAGTGGGTAGTATTTCCTTCCAGGCTTTATCGTCAGGAAATCCATCGACTTTGATAGACTCGGTTATTTTCTTTAGAGAATAAACCATGGATTCATTTGCCTTCTGAGCATAAGTTTTGAAATACAAAAGGCAAAAAACAATGGTATAAAAGGTAATCCTTATTTGTTTAATATTCATTATAGTTCCCTGATCCAGATATTTCTAAAACTGACCAAATCCCCGTGATCCTGTAACCTTAATGCACCTTTTTCATGGGCTTTAAATCGGGGTAGTCCAATATATTCTGTTGCGCCCTTGATTTCTGTGTTATGCTGAACTAAAACGCCATTATGAAGTACGGTTATGGTAGGCGGCGCAGTAAGAATACCGTCGTCATTGAAGCGGGGAGCTTTATAAATAATCTCATAAACCTGCCATTCTCCTGGTTTCTTGTTGGCATTTACCAGAGGCATTGTTTGTTTATAAATGGAAGCAGCTTGTCCATTGGAGTAGGTTCTATTATCGTAGCTATCCAAGACTTGTAATTCATAAATTTCTTGAAGAAAAATACCACTATTCCCTCTGCCTTGACCTTCCCCTTTAACCACCACAGGAGCCCGCCATTCAATATGTATTTGACAATCGCCAAATTGCTTTTTAGTTTTGATGTCTCCTGTTTTAGGAACTACGGTTAAAAAGCTTTCTGATATTTGCCATGGACAAGCATTGCCTTTTAAATCGGTCCAGGCGTCCATATTTTTACCGTCAAATAAAACGATAGCGTCAGACGGAGGCATATTGTTAACTACGGGAGTGATTTTTCTTGGCTCTGGTTCCCAAACTTCTGTAGCTTTTGGGTCGGTAATCTGTGAAAAAAGCGTAGCTTGAGCAAAAGTACCCAAAGTGAACGTTAAGAACATTTTAAGTAAGAGGTAATGTAATTTCATTATGTAAAGTTTTAGGTGCTTAAAATTGTAATCCAATGTAAATCTTTTTCATCATTTTTCATTAAATAATCGTTTTTATGAATGAATTTCTTCTTTACGGACTTATCGGTGGAGCCATCCCCGATTTGCTAAGAATTATAAATAATCGTTATCAACTGAGTTTACCCGTTTATCTCAAATCTATTAATTTTTATGTAGGATTTATATTTTTACTCATTCTTGGCATGGTAACTGTACAGTTATTACAGGCTAACAGTATTACCGAAGCGCTCTCCTACGGTTATTCAGCTCCTCAGGTTATTTCCGGACTTCTTGGAAACATGTCAAAAACACAGAAATCAGGAAAGGAGAAAAGAAGTATGCCGGAAAGTCCCCGAATGCCTGAAAAATTTAGTACCCTTGATTTTTGGAAATGGTAAATCATTTCATCAGAAATCGGCGTGTTAAACCAAGGTGGAAGAAATATTGTGTTTAAAAACAAAGTATTCCTAAAATTTTGGTAAGATTGCAGTTTAATTATTGAATGTCAGTTTTATGAAAATTATCATAGCGGGGGCTGGAGATGTCGGTTTTCATTTGGCTCAGTTATTGCCTATTGAAAATCAGGATATTATCTTGATAGATTCTAATCAAGATGAAAGGGAATAGGAAAGGTTGGCCCTGTTTTTAATTTCGGTTGGCTTTCCGGAGAAGCTAAATTTTTGTTAAGTGTCCTTATGTTATTGGGAAGATTAGAGCTATTCACGATGTTAGTCATTTTGACGCCTCATTTTTGGAGGTCAAACTAAGCGTTTTATCAACTACCCTTATTTTCAACGCCATTCTTTTGTGGGGTATAAAAAGTACTTCCTTTTATTTCACTCGGTAAATATTCCTGCTCAACATGGTTTCCGGGATAATCATGGCTGTATTTGTAGCCAGCGCCATAATTCAATTGTTTCATTAAAGCGGTTGGCGAATTTCGCAAATGAAGAGGAACGGCTAAATTTCCCGTTTCTTTAACTTTGTCTAAAGCCGATTGAATGGCCAGGTAAGCAGCATTGCTTTTAGCTGATTTTGCTAAATAGATGACGGCTTCTGATAAAATGATTCTTGCCTCTGGCATACCCACCGATATAGATGCTTGAAAAGCCGTTTGGGCCATTAATAAAGCGTTTGGATTGGCTAATCCAATGTCTTCAGCGGCGGAAATAATCATTCTTCGGCCAATAAATTTAAGGTCTTCTCCTGCAGCGAGCATTCTTGCCAGCCAATAAACAGCGGCCTGAGGGTCGCCTCCTCTTATACTTTTAATAAAGGCGGAAGCGATATCATAATGAACCTCTCCATCTTTATCGTAGTTTAACACTATATTTGAAGCGATTTTTTCTATTAACGCGTTGTTAATCTGTATTTTATTTTCTTCGTTTGGTAAACAAGCGAGCTCCAACAAGTTTAATAGTTTCCGTGCATCTCCCCCTGAAAAATGCAATAATGCCTCTTTTTCCTGCAAATCAATATTCAGGGTGCTTAAAATTTCGTCTTTTTCCAAAGCATGATCTAAAATAGCGGATAATTCGTCTTTTAATAAGGGTTGTAAGGTGTACACCTGGCATCTCGATAATAAAGCGGGAATAACCTCGAAGGAAGGATTTTCAGTAGTAGCTCCTATTAGGGTAATGATACCTTTTTCAACAGCATTAAGCAGGGAATCTTGTTGAGATTTAGAAAACCTGTGAATTTCATCTATAAATAAAATGGGATTATGTCTGTTGAAAAATTTTTGTTGCTCCGCCTTTTGTATGGCTTCTCTTACCTCCTTCACTCCGGAATGGATGGCATTTAACGATTGAAAAGGAATATTCAATTGATTGGCTAATAAATTGGCCAGCGTTGTTTTTCCAACCCCAGGTGGACCCCATAAAATGATAGACGGAATTCTTCCCGCATCCAGCCATCGGCGAATTGGCATTCCCTCTCCCAGTAAGGTTAACTGTCCAATAAAAGAGTCGATATGCTGTGGACGCATCCGTTCCGCTAATGGTCTCATGGGAATAAATTCAGTCGTTTGTCATTTCAGCTAGGTCAAAATCTACCTCTATTAATCCGGGCATAGGTTTTTCTTGTACCTGTCTATTCTTTTCAGGGACTAAAACGGCTGCTTTTAGTCTGGAAAGCTTAAAAAGGGGGGTGGAATCACTGCTGGTGGTAAATTGTAAACTCATTCCCTTACTTCTAATAATTTCACCAAAAAAATCGATGTCTATTATCCCAGTATTTCCACCATTTTCATATTTAATTTCAACTTCACTATTTTTCTTTTTGCTTAGAAGAATGGATGTTTTTTCAGATTGCAAGGTTTCTGTTATCATCAAATATGAAGCGTCCCATTGATTTACAAGGCTTAGTTTGTGGAGTTTTTCTGCTATTTCTGCTTTGTTTTGCAATGTGAAGTAGGTAATGTCCTGTATTTTAAAGACGATGCTATTATCTTTTTTAAAAATAATGAGCAGTCCTGCTTCGTCCGTACTTATTTTTTGAAACAAAGGATTAATCTCTCCTTTTGCCTTTAGGGTATAACTTCCTTTTTCCTCACTTTTATAAGTTAGTTGATTGGATGTCTTCAATTTATCTACCGAATGTACAATATTCAAATCGTCAATGTGTCCATACGCTGAAAATATACCCTGATGTATTTTTCCATAAGTTCCCACTTTCATCGGCCTGTGAGGTTCCCAGGTTGCGCGGTAACCCAAATTTTTTTGCACCTGCTGAAGGTAATTTTGCATGATTGTTGACATGAATATTGAATATTTATAAAGAATAATTAAAAAAGATTATCTAAAGTAGGATGCCCCATTTAAATCTAAAATGGCCCCGGAGGTAAATATGGCCTGATCGGAAGCCAGGTATAAAACAGCGGCAGCCACCTCTTCAGGTCTGGCAATTCTATTAAATGGACTTTGGGCGGCAATCTCATTTTCCCGTGGACCTTTGACTATATTTTCAACTCTTTCAGTATCGGTAAAACCAGGAGCCACGGCATTCACCGAAATACCAAAAGGGCCCAATGCCAGCGCCAAAGATTGGGTGAGGCTGTTCAGGCCGGCTTTACTTGCTCCGTAGGCTGGCATAGATGGTTCACCTCTATAAGCTCCTCTGGAGGATACATTTACAATATGTCCACCTCCTCTTTTTTTCATTTCTGGTGCAACACAAAAAGCTAAATTGGCTGGCGCCAACAGATTTGTAGCTAGGGTCTTGTTCCAGGCTAATTGCCAGTTATCGTAATTATCTAAGTCAATGGAATGAGGTTCTATGACCGCAGCATTATTTATTAAAATATTTATGCCGCCCATGGCTTGAATTACCTCTTCAATGAATCTTTTTACAGCAATGGGATTTGATAGATCAGCATTAAACAGTTGGTGTCCAACGCCGGTAAGTGAAGCTAAGGTTTCTTCCGCTGCTTTTTTATTTTTATGATAATGGAGAGCTAAGGTAGCTCCGTTTTCAGCAAAAATTTTTGCGCAGGCACGACCAATACCCTGGGAGGCACCGGTAATGATAACCATTTTACCCTTAAAAGTTGACATTTAATCCTTTTTTAAGTAAGGTAAACATTTTATAAGGTATCTAATATTTTTTTCTTTTGTAGATTGAACTCTTCCTCATTTATTATTCCCTTTTCTTTTAGATCTCCAAGTTTCAGTAAACTTCCATATAAATCGAGTTTTTCTTCTTCTGTCCCATTTTCAGCCTTTTCATTTGGCATATCATCAAAAGGCCTTTTGTAATTATTTTTGGCAAACAAGTTAAATTTTTCATCTTGTCTAATAAAAGCTAAGGCTTTGTGTTCTTTAATTTTCTCCAGGTTGTCAAGACCATTTGCTACGGCCTTTTCCAAGTGTAAATAGGTCATTTCGGCATCATTTAACATACTGTAACAACAGGCCAAATTAAAATGTACCTGAGGAGATTCGCCGAATTTTTCAATAGATTCAAGAAAGGAGTGAGTGGCTCCCGCGAAATCTAATGCTCTATATTTGTTTATTCCCAATGATTTATAATAATCAAACAGCGATTCTTTTGGGTCTTGTTTTATAGGTTCAAATTCGAGATACTTCGCATTATACTTTTCGTCAAATTCTTGCCTTGGCATTACAAATAAAAGTACAGCGTCCATAAATCCTAAAATAGCTGGCAAAGCTAAAGACATTTCTGCTATTTCCCCATGTCCTTCAGTTACTAATAAAAGGCAGATAAAAAAAAGAATGGTATGTAGAATACCCTGAAATTTTCTTCCTAAATAATATCTGTGCAGGCCAAAAACCCCAAACATAAGAGCGAGTAATGCAGCAGTAACTTTGTTTTTCATACCTCAAAGATGAATAATTTGTTACATTTTTTGGTTGCAATGGCTTAAAATTTGGACAAATCCCTTTGTTTGTCTGACAAATAACATTTTCTTAAGACATTTATAGCATAAGGACCTTGACAAAAGATAAGATCTAAAATACTGGCATTAGGTAAAAAACCTAAGGTGTTTTCAAAAACCTGAGGATATTCTATGTTTATCCAGGCATTGTCCGATTGAATAAAACGTGGTTTTGGGGAGAAGAATTGAGATAAATCCATACTGGGTTCTGATGCTTCACCAGTAGATAAAAAGCGAATAACAGGCTGTTCTATGGGTAACATAGATAATATCATTTTCGTTAAATTAAGGTTCCATTCCCATAGATTAATAACAGGACGTTCATAATTTGTACTTAGCTTTTCTGCATAATGATGAAAATATGGGGCACTTCCGTAACAGGTACACAAGGACTGCCAATGTTTTTTTTGCCAATTTTCATGCTGGTCAATTTTAACATCAGTATATTTTTGACCGGCATGTTTTCCCCCAACCAAAGGAATACTCAGTCTTAATAATCCCTGACTACTCACAATATGACAACGGTTCCTAAATGAACCTTTTGGGTAATTCTCCACATCATTGAATATAATGTTTTTATGATGAACCAATTTCGACCAATATTGAAGGTTACCCAGATAAAGAACGGGAAGAATAAACGGGAGGTTATCATTCATAATTATATTTTATTGTAAAAATACGGAATCTACTATTATTCATTTAGCATCTTATCTTTGTCACTCAAATAATAAAATTATGCTCTTAAAGTTTTTGTCCTATCCCGTCGTTAAACTGATACCTTTTCTACTTTTCTTTTTAGGCATGGTTTTTTTTCTTCCCAATACCGCTCATTTCTTCTCCGGGGCAGAATCCAACTTATTAGATAGCGGTTTTTATCAATTTGATCCCAATATCTTAATACGTTATAGAATGATTAATCTCCTTATTCTTTTTGGAGTATTAGGCGCCCTGTTTTTTGTTTGCAGAGCATTATTTGGCGTTCAAATTGCGCTGATTAGCAGTATCATTTTATTGACATCGAGTTGGGTTTTTTTAATTGGCTATTGGTTAAGTTTTGACCATTTACTTGGATTGTATCATTCTGCCTTAATTTTAACTCTTCTTTTTTATACTAAGAAGCAAAGTAATATTTTATTAGGATTGGTTTTTATTCTTACTATTGGCTCCTTGCTCATTGATGCTTTGGGAACCACCCTTTTTCTTAGTGTTCTCTATTTTGGAGCGTTAAGACAGCAAAAACTGTCAAAATTTGAAAATTATTTTTGGTTTGCTTTGTTCATTTTATCTGTCGGAATAATCATATTCCGATTTACATCACCAAGCACATGGAAAACGTATTTGGGTATTCAATCAAGTGATTATGTATTGTTTTATGGATTGGTTTTGATGGCATTATGGCCTTTTGTTGGTTTTATATTTGCCGCCATGAAAGATGCCATATCAAAATGGAAGAAAGGAGATTTATGGTCAATCTGGATGCTTACCGCATTATTTGCTGGCATTATATCACAGTCGCCTGCCTTTATTTTACCCGCCGCATTACTTATTGGAAAACATGTGGCTGATTTTGATTTGGAAAACTATCCGTATAAACATATCATAAAATATTGGTCTACGTTTTTATGGGTTATCTGGTTCTTTTTGTCTATTTTTTTAATGACAGGTGGGCATTTATTTCAAAGCGAAGGAGGATTTAGAATGGGCTTTCAACTTGGTTTTGGTATCTGGTTATTCGGACTTATTTCTATTGTTGGTATGTACGGAAAGCATTTTTTTATTATGCGATTGGGGTTAATAGGGGGAAATATTTGGGTAACTTTTTCTTTATTTATCATTTTAATCCCCTATTTCGGGAATGAGTTTTTGTTAAATAATGTATGGAAATTTGCTAATACGCAAAAAACAAACGTTGAATGGAGCGAAAAAATACCTGAACTTAAAGGCCTTCATTATACCTTGCGATCCATTCAACGTCGGTCTTTTAAAATCAATAAAATTATAATCCCGGGAAATGGAAGTCAATTACCTACAGATTCTATCGCCGGATTTTCAAGATATTTCAAAAAGGAAACTTTGTTTTTAACATCGAGGGATTCCTTAAGGAGCGATGAAATAAAGCAATAAAATTAAAAGTAGGGTGATAATCAGAATGACCAGAAATATACTAACATATTTTTTCTTTGGTTCCCTGCGGATAATAGTTTTTTTACTGTTTGGAAAAACTGATTTTTTCGTTTTCATGATCTAATTATTTTGCTTCCTTTAAATTAATCTTTTTTCTTCATTCATTAATATTTTTATTCATTTCTTTTAAGTCTGGCCATAAAAAATCCGTCATAACCAAAATCATTTGGTAGCAGGGTCTTTTGATTTTCCAAAGTGAATAATTGGCCTTCTTTTGATTCGAGGAATGTATCTATTTGATTTTCATTTTCGCTGGGAAGAATGCTACAAGTGGCATAAATTAGTTTTCCGCCTGGTTTCACCATAGAGGAATAATCACGGAGTAAATTCTGCTGGGTGATTTTAACCTCTTCCAAAAAAGAGGGAGAGAGTTTCCATTTTGCATCTGGATTTCTTCTTAGCACCCCTAAACCGGTGCAGGGAACGTCCAATAGTAAACGGTCAGCTTTTTCTTTTAAGCGTTTAATCGTTTTACTTGATTCAATGATTTTTGCTTCAATAATGTGAACGCCATTTCTTCTGGCTCTTCTTTGGAGTTCAATTAATTTTTTTTCATAAATATCCAGAGATAAAATATGGCCTTTATTTTTCATTAGGGCGGCTAAATGAAGAGATTTTCCACCTGCACCGGCGCAAGCGTCAATAACCTTCATGCCGGGTTCAACTTCCATGAATGATGCAATTTGTTGACTACCGAAGTCTTGCACTTCAATATGACCATTTTTAAAAGCATTGGTCAGGAAAATATTTTTTCTATTTGG
>CAMDWC010000125.1 GCA_945878825.1 Haliscomenobacter hydrossis DSM 1100 | reverse complement strand
CAGATGATTATGTTTTTCCAATGGCTGCTTTACGAGAAGGAGTTATGAATGCTTTAGTGCATAGAGAATATGGTTTAGTTTCAAGTGCTTTATCAATTATTATTTATAACGACAAACTAGAAATTACAAATAGTGGTAAATCTCCTTTCAAACAAAGCGAATTAAAGAAGAACCATTTATCAATGCCATATAATCCTGATATAGCACATATAGTTTTTCTAAGAGGTTATATTGAAAAGATAGGAAGAGGAACTTTAAAAATTTTAGATACTTGTAAACAGGCTGGAATTAAATCCCCAGTATGGGAAATAGGAAAACAAACTGTTAAGTTGACTTTCTTTAGTGATGTTAAACTTGGTGGTGCTATTGAAGGTGCTACTAAAGGAGCAAATGAGGGAGCTATTGAAGGAGCTATTGAAGGAGTAACTAAAGGAGTTAAAGATAAACTAGCTATTTTATTAAGTGCTATTGCAGCTAATGAAGGAAATAGGGTTCCAGAATATAAAGAAGCTACAGGTTTACCTGATAGTAGTATGGAAAGATATATTAAGCAACTTAAAGATGGTGGTCTAATAGAATTTAAAGGTGAAGCAGCTCATACAGGAGGTTATTATTTAACAAAGAAAATGAAAGCAAAATTGAAATAGCTTTAAATTAAAGAAGTACATGCGGTAACAGCTAAGCATTAGTGCGGCGCGCAGCGCCAATCATATAGCTAGAGTTGGTATCCGTCTGTGCAAGTACATATTTTACACTTTCCGAAACTTATTTGGGAGTAACTCGGATCATTTATTTATAGGAAGATTTCCAATCCTGTTTAGGGTATCTGCCATCCACGTGTAGGGATTGACACCGGTCTCTTTGCAGGAAGCAAAAAAGGAATACAAATAATACCAAGTTATTTATCGGATGGCGATAAACCCAAATATATCCCCTATGTGATGATTCCGGCTTATTGTCTTCCAGTACGTTTATCGGTGATCCGTCTATTCCCAACCAAACTGCCTTCTGAACATCTCAATTTGACGATAAAAAGGCAGGTGATCCACAAACTTAGAAGACCACAAATAAGCCAATAAACTAGCCTCAGCAATAGCTTTGGGTAGCGGACGAGTTGTAGGTCAGCGATGACAATGTTTCCTGTAGCGTCCTCTACGGGGTTTTTAACGGCATATTTCCTGCGGATATAACGTCTCTTCAATAAAACAGGTGGCTTATAGTCCAGTGTTTCCGTAATCTCCTCTACTGGGATATGTTCTGGCAGCGCATTACGGCCAGGGTGTTTCTTCTTTACCCGATCGTAGGCAACCTTCTCGTTGACGGGCTCTGGCAAAGTATTTCCTCACCAGACCCGACAGGCCGCTGAAGCTCTCAGAAAGGAAAAGAAACTAAGCATGACGACCCATGCTAACAAGTAAGCGACTCAAGTCTTCCATACTCATGCCATCTAAACCAATCCTGATCCCATTGGGAAGGGTCATAGATAAACCTGAAACCTGAGCGGGCCTAATAATCTGGCGGAATTGGGGGGCCATGGAATCTGTCTCAACGGGCGAATCTTCTATTTTAAAACGCCTCTTCCAATGGTAGTAAAGGTAAGTGGATATATTTCTTGACTGACAATAATTCCTTACTGATAAAGAAGATTTATCATAATCCTCTATGAATCTCCGTTTCTCCGTTTCTGTGTAAACCTGTCTCATCTTTTTGCCCTAATGCTAAAAAGACCTTTTTTATCAAAAAATATGTACTTGGACGGATGGATACGCAAATGCGACCGAGAAATGAATAACGAATGCCATTGTTCCGATAATAGGGGGATGACTAATATACTAAAACGACTAAATCCAGTCTGTAAAATCTTTTTTTGTTAATCCGAGTAGTGTAAGTGCATTTTTTATAATAAATTCTGGTATTGGATTTACGTGTGTTTGTATTGTAATTGGCCTATCTAAATCTGAACGTGTCCAATGTTCGTGTCCGCCATTTGTTCTTGTGCAAGAGCAACACTGTTCTATAAGGAAATTTTTAAATAACTTTAATGGTACATTCCTAAGATGCTTAGAGCTAATTTAGAAAGAGTTTAAAATACGAACTCAACATCTTCTTTGTAAACTTTATAATTTTTTGAATTAATTATGTCGTTGTATAATGGGTTTTTAGCAATTAAATCTGAATTTAATGGAGCCTCCATTTTAGGTTTTTTTTTGCTACCTTTAAAGGTCCACCCAAGTTCTTTTAATACTTTATCAAACGTTTTTTTATTGTTTGTGTATTGAAAGAATTCATGCAGAGCAATGTTAAATGAATTTTTTGCTTCATCCGAATTATAACCATAACCAGAAATATTTAACGCTGGTGAATAAACTATGGTAACGTCATTTTCATTGAATTCAATTAATGACAACCCTACTTGAAATACGTATCCTGGAAAACCTATTTGACCATTGAAATGTAGTGTGGACATATCTTATTCTCAGTGTTTTCTGATAAAATGAAGGTAATTAAGTAAAATTACGGATTTTTTTCTTAAAACCTAAGACAAATATTTAAATACAAATAATTCACTGTGTGGGTATATAATATTCTTCTGCTGAAAATGTGGTTGATTCATATCCACATAAAATTCCACCAACATCATTTTATGGTTCGAAGGAGCGAATTGAATGTTCACAGATTTTTATTACATTTGGAAAAGCGAAATTCATGATTTCAAAAAAGCATCTTAAAGAGACTATAGAGAAACTCATTCTATTAGGCAAAATTGAAAGAGCAGAAAAAGAGTCTGGAAGGGGAGAAACTATTACTGAGGAGGCATTGGATAGAGAATTAGAAAAATGGTTCAAGTAAATTGGACGCTCCAGTCTCGTAATGACTTAAAGGCAATCTTTGAATCAATGTTAAAGCAGTAACAGAAAGAGGTAATTTTGCTGTGCGGGAATTAGTTGAGAGAAACTATAGAATTATTTATAAACTGGTTAATTAAGGTAGAAAAGATATTTTGACAATTCACCATAGTTCAGAGAATGTCTTCGGTTTGGAGGAAATGGTTGGTAGGGGCGACTTGTATTCGCCCGTTTTTAACCATTCATCATTTTTTTATTCCAAACACCCATTGCCAAAAAATATCCATATAAATAATATGAGAATACACCTATAGCATAAACAACGAATGCCATGGTTTGACAATAGGGAAATTTACCTGTATCATGGGAGGGCAAATGCCATTCGCCCCTACGATAACTGGATATCCAAATAAAATAGGTTTGACAGGTAAAATTTATCCCGAACATTTGGTTCTGAATCTGGATTTACTGGATTTTGAGGTCACAGAGAAACAGTCGGACCGCCTCCGGAAAACCACCTGTTTCAATATACTTTAAATTCCTAAAACTTCCCAATAATTAATTGAAACAGTATCAACACTATGATAGAAAGTCAGAAAAACTAAGCATGACGACCCATGCTAACAAGTAAGCGACTCAAGTCTTCCATACTCATACCATCTAAACCAATTCTGATCCTATTGGGAAGGGTTATAGATAAACCTGAAACCTGAGCGGGCTTTTTCCAGTGATAGTAAAGGCAAGTAGATATGTTTCTTGACTGACAATAATCCCTTACTGATAAAGAAGAGTTCTCGTAATCCTCTACAAATTTCCGTTGCTGACTTTTTGTGTAAACTTGTCTCATTTTTTTGCCCTAAAGCTAAAAAGACCTTTTATATCAAAAAAAATGTACTTTGACAGACGAATACGAAGCTTAAAAAGTTGGGTGAATGAAAAATTTCCCTGAGCGGTAATTGAAATTAAATTTACCTTTAGATGTTGGAAATATCTAACTTTAAAAATTAATTTGTATTTTTGTGATAGAAAATACCGACATTTTTATTTCCTTTTAATGTTGGCATAATACAACATAATATATTAATAATGCGCTGAATGATGGAAAAAAGTATCAAATATTGGCACGCTATGAGTGATCCTGCATTATTGGAGATGCTAGGTAAGTATATCCAACAAGTGAGGTTGCAACAAAATAAAACGCAACAGCAGGTAGCAACAGCAGCAGGTTTGAACCGAGCAACTGTAGTACAAATCGAAAAAGGAGCTGGTGGTACAATGATTTCATTTGTACAAATACTCCGTGCATTAGAGCAGCTACAAATCCTCGAACATTTTGAAGTAAAGCCACAAATTAGTCCCTTGCAACTAGCTAAATTGGAACAGAATAAACGCCAAAGAGCAAGTGCGAAAAAAGAAAGTCCAATTAAAAAACCTAAAAGCGATTGGTAATGGTTACAACAGCATATATAAACATTTGGAATAAACGTCTTGGGGCGATTGCGTGGGATGCATATAATGGTTTGGCTTCATTTGAATATGAACCATCCTTTCTTACCAATAACTGGGATATATCTCCATTGAAAATGCCAATAGATGGCGCTGAAAGGCGGGTATTTTCTTTTCCCGAATTAAGAAGTACAACAACATTTAAAGGATTACCTGGACTTTTGGCAGATGTGCTGCCTGATAAGTATGGAAGCAGTTTAATAAACGCTTGGCTGGCAAGTAATGGTCGTCCTTCGGATAGTAACCATGTATTTTATAGGCCAATTAATTTGTGACTTTATTTTCCCATTTATTTTATTCGCACTTTTTTAGAATGGTTAAATCTTATTTAACTCACTATTTACTTATTTTTTGTTAAAAATGATCATATTTAGTAATGTTGAAAGAGGCGCGCGTTGAAGCGAACTTGACGCAAGAAGAACTTGCAGAGAAAACGGGCACGAAAAAAAGTTATATTTCCAGAATAGAACGTGGATCTAGTGATATCCAAATTTCTACTTATTATAAATTAGTTGAAATCGGTTTAGGAAAACAGCTTAACATCTTTATTGGATAAAGGTACATAACAGGAAGCAAGCGCCAACCTTGTTCTTACTTCGGGTCATTGCAGATAACGTCTTCGGATTTGGGGTAATGGTAGGTAGGGGGCTTTGCATCCTTAAATGTAAAAAAAGATAATTTTCAAAATATTTTGAATAATTCCCTAAAGCTAAAAAGACAGTTTTATAAAAAAATAGGTATTTAGTAAGGCGGATACATAAAAATCGCCACTTTTATCATGCCTCAAATCGTTAGTCAGAATTTTAAACCCGAAACAAATAAAATTTTCGTAAATTTGAGGGTGCTAACATACAAAAATGACACAGAAAAAATTAAAACACATACAATATCTTGAAAAGTTCAAAGACTGCCCTTCATCAGACTTTAAGGAAGTAGACAGAGATGCATATAGATGGACTCAAAATCCAATTACATCTACAGACTTTATTCCAGTGAATATCATTGGAGTACCCCCAGCCATAATTTTAGATGATACAGATAAAATGTGTATGGCTTATGGCCTTTCAATGTTTGATTCATTGAAGAATTCAATAAACAAATATCAAAAGGAGTATATAAAACGTAGGCAACACCAACGAGAACAATTTATTCAAGACAAAGGAAATTTCATTGCTTTACTTAAATTGAGTAAAAATGATGGATTAGCAGATGAACCAAACGAAGGAAATTTTGGACATTTTACATTTCACGAATATTATCAGACAGAACTTGAAAAAAAGGTTTTAAACCTTTACAACATATTTTTAGACAATGGAGATTTTAACATTCAATAATAATAAACAGCTTGACACAAGCAATTTTATAAGAATTGGGGACTTGTCTCACTTTGAGGGTCCACTATTAACGCTATTTGAAGAATTAAATAGTGGGCACCTCTATTTATTTGATTGGGTGGACAGAGACGAAAGATATAATCGATGGCTTATTTACAGGGCTTCACCAAATCATCTTTTGAATTTTATACGAAATAAGATTTCTCATTTAGAGCTTTTTGAAAAAAGACCTGAAAAAGACATCTATTTTACCGACATAGATTCAGGAAATAAATCGTTTTATAACTATGGCACATTTAAGACAGAGAGCCTACCCAAGGCTTATTATCCCAATAGTGATAATTACTTTGAATTATCTGATTGTAACAGCATTGACAAAATTAAAACGATAATTATAAGTTCCCTTTCAAAGCAAAAATCAGAAAACGAGTATTCTAATGTTTACTGGGTTAGTGTTCAAAAACGAAATGAAGTAAAATCAGCCTATTTCAACCGAGTAAGAAATAAATTAACTTCCATTCCTTACCCTATTAGACACACTAATTACCGCCACCTTTTAATTCTGGTCAATTTGTCTCTAAACAATATTAAAGGAGTTAACTTTGATTCTTACCCTACCGTAAAAAAACGTCAAACTCAAAACAAGAAGCAATATGCAAATCAATATAATTAAAGAATTTTTAAAAAACCAGGAGTGGCAATTTACCCAAGTTGAAGGTAAAAACTTATTGCTTTTTGGCATTGGTGGTAAAAACGGTAATTTTCAATGTATTGCAGACCTGATTGACGAAGATAACAGTCTTATTTTCTATTCTGTGTGTGGAGCTAATACTCCTGAAAACAAAAGGCTTGATATGCTCCAACTTTTAAACGACCTTAATTATAAGTTGTTTTTTGGGAATTTTGAAATGGACTTTCAAGCTGGTGAAGTAAGAATAAGGACAAGTATTTCATTCAAACACTTTGAGTTAAATCAAGATTTTATTGAAGAATTAATTATGTCAAACATTATAACGATGGACAAAAGCCTTCCATCTATTATAGGGTTAATGTTTGGTGAGATTAGCGTTGAAAAAGCACTGGAACTTTCATCAAAAGAAGAATAAAAACTGCACACAATAGCTAGAGTATGATTAAATAGCGGGTCAAATGGTAAATCAAAGGTCTGTTCTTCTAAAAAACTTTGTGATCCATTTGTCTAAGTACATATTTTATAATTTCTGGAAATTACTAGGGAGTAATTCAGAGATTTTATTGATAGGTTGATTTCCAATCCTGTTTAGGGTATCTGTAATCCATGCGTAGGGATTGACTGCAAATAAGAAGTTTTTCCTCCCCAGTGCCAGCCAGAGGTCGTATCTTGTTTTCAATGGCATTATTGTCCAGATGGATCCTGCCATCTTCAAAGAAGGGTTCTATCAGGGGAAGTTGGTTGACGGCATAGTGCAATGCCCTGCCAATGGCTCCCTTGGTCAATATGTTCTTGTGCTGGGTTTCCACCCACTCCTTGAAAGCATCGAAGCCTGGTTTTATATACTCTTGGCGACGCAACAGTTTCTCCTCTGGACTCAGGGAAGGGTCATAGATAAACCTGAAACCTGAGCGGGCTTCTTCCAGTGATAGTAAAGGCAAGTAGATATGTTTCTTGACTGACAATAATCCCTTACTGATAAATAAGAGTTCTCGTAATCCTCTACAAATTTCCGTCGCTGACTTTCTGTGTAAACCTGTCTCATTTTTGGACAGACGGATACAAACCACCTACAATCGACAATAAGCTTACATATCCTCCAATCCCCATGCAAAGTAAGCCATTTCGTATTCAGAAATTTTAGGATATAGTGCCAAAAGTTGTCCCATTTTGAGCTGAAGAGCGGAAAGTCTTATCTTTTGTTTATTTCTTTTTATTTCAGCCACCGTTATTTTTTTTTCTAGTTCGTTTAAAGCTATAAAATCGATCTCTATTTCACCTTTCCTATCCCAATAACCGCCAATGTTAGTAAAAGCCTCTGTTTCCATAGCTTGAGTTTTGAAATATTTATGCAACATTATTCCGGTAAAAGTATCATAATCTCGATCAATAACCTTTTTAAGCTGTTGGTGCGCTCCTATTTCTATCATGTGACTGTATTTATAAATGAATCGAAACCAGAAAGTCAAAAAATTATCTTCCAGCACATACTTCACCTGCTTGGTTTTACTTTCCCTAAAAATAGGCGTTGCTTTTTTGATTAAGTGATAATCATTTTCCATTTTGGTTAAGTAACCCCCTATTTCTTTGTTTAAGCTATTTTCAATTTCGCTTCTACTGTTTTTACCATTAGCTATAGATGAGAGAATACTAAAGTAAATGGCATAATCCTTCCCAAATTCTTCAATCAACATGTTTTTTCCTTCGTTGATGAAAATTGAATTTTCAGCCGTAATATAAGCAATCATTTTTTCTTTGTTATGAGCGTTGTTGTCCATCAATAATTGAACATACTTAGCTACACCTCCTGTGAAACTATACAGCGCTAGTAAATCGTCAGCTTTATAGCTTGGGTTATAATCCGCCAGTATTTTTTTTAATGTATGTGTATCAAAGGCTTTCAGATGAATATAATGTTGAGCGCGACCAAAAAGCGGTTCTTTATTGTTTTGGAAGATTTTGTGCATCAATGAGAAAACAGATCCAGAAACAATTAGATTCAATTTACTCGTCGTGTGACTCAAATCCCAAATCTTTTGCATATCGCTATATATGGAAGAATTGATGGAGAAAAATTCTTGAAACTCGTCAATGACTAAGGTGATTTTTTGAGATTTCGACAATTCACTCAGGTACTCAAACAACAGAGAAAAAGATTGAATTTCTCCTAAAATGGGAATCTTTAATTTTTCATGCAATTCCCTTTGAAAATCTTTGCATAAAAGGATTTCAGACTTTCTTGCTACAAAAAAATACAGAATCGTTTCTTCTTCCAATGCTTTAAGTATAAGTTGTGTTTTGCCGATTCTTCTTCTACCTGTGATAACTGTGAATTGAGCATTTGTATCACTCTTAATCTCAATTTCTTTGAGAAGTTTGATTTCGGATACTCTATTGTAAAATTTCATTTCTGTGTATGTTTAAAAAATGATAGTTCCGAAATGCTTGTTTCGGAAATGCAAATTTATAAAATATATTTATTAAACCCTATATGATAGTGAGGAATTTTAGGCCAAACGCAATTCATCATTTTTTATTCCATTCACCATTGCCAAAAAATATCCATTTAAATTACGTGCGAATTCATCTGTAACATGAATGTCGAATGCAATTGTTCCGGAAATATGGAAATTTATCTGTATCATG
>CAMDWC010000124.1 GCA_945878825.1 Haliscomenobacter hydrossis DSM 1100 | reverse complement strand
ATGAGCGCGTCGTGATAGACATAATAACATCTTTCATGAAAAGTTACTAATTCGATGAGAAGTTCATAATGATTGACATCTTCTACCTTGCGCTGCCCATTAATGAACTCCTCAGTGATAGTATCCCAATGGGGAAAGGTCTTGAAATCTGCCATATATTATTAATTTTTTACAAATGCAATGGTTTTAATAGCCTTATTATCTGTTATTTTCAAATAATAAACACCCGGAAACCAATTACTCGCTGGAATATTTAGTGTCAAATTAGCCTCCACAGTATGATTTTCCATTTCCCAACATATTCTGCCAAAAACATCTAACACTTGAAAGTTTAATTTACCAACAGGCAGTGAATTTGCCTGAATTTGAAGCAAGGAGGAAATGGGATTTGGAAAAATCTTAACCTCCCCCTTCAGTTCGGGAATAGTTGAAATAAAAGATGCAATAGATTCACTAAGGATGACGGGCGAGGTCAGGTGCACGGGAGAATCACCACCGGTACCATTGCTATTGTTGGTAATTAATCCCGCGGCATAAAAACGAACGGAACCTGAACCTGAAACCGGTGCCGTCCATGGGATGACAAAACTGTTGGTAACACTTGGCGTTGATTGCTCAATATATCGCCTGTTGTCAAGTAATATCTGCCTGAATCCACTGGGAGCCTGTCCGAAAATACCTGCTGTTTGATTGTTTGCACCGGCTAAGGCTGTCAATTGAAAGCCATATTCACGAGGATTATTTTTTCCCTCCAAGGTCACCTTTATTTGGTATTGTTTTCCCGGGATATAGCGGGTTACCTGCTGATCTCCCTCAACTATGGCAACATTTAAAACGGGCAAATAGTTACCGCCACTGTGGCAAGAGCCGCAAGTCCCAATACCTAAAGGTGAACCTGTTCTATCGGCACCCTGTGCATTTCCTGCGCCACTTGCATTGGACAATAGCAAAAATAAAACACCACCACTGCAAGCAAAAAATAACAGAAATTTGAATTTATTCATCATCATTGGTCGTTTAAGAAAATACAGTCAAAGACTAAAAAAGTTGATTATCAGCTTACCTTTTTGTGTTTCAAGTGAAATAAGGTGAAAAATAGAAAAATAGCGACGCCCATTGCATTTTCAAAAGTAGCTTCCACCCAAAAGGAGGCGAAAAAGGATAAATATAGAGCCAAAATAAATGGATCCTGATAATTTTTGCCGTAAAATAAAGGAGTAAAAAATCCTACGCAAAAAAGAATCAAACCAACTACGCCAGAACTAGCCAGAACCATAATAAACTGATTATGAGGCGTTAATTTCTTTTCAAATGCTGGATAATCTCGTTTATAAAGTTCATTCATCTTAATCCTGATATTCCCCGCTCCCACACCAAACGAAGGATTATCCACAAACAGTTCTAAACCTAATTTCCATGAAATTAGCCTTGAAGCGTCGGACAATTGGTCCGTCGCTTCACCTTTTAAGAAAATATCTACATCGTAATACACATATTCAATTTTCTTTTTTAAACTAGGTATTAACTTCATCCCCATAAAAGGTAAAATGACAATCCCCGCTAAAAATAACAACAGCATGGCATAAGCCCTTTTCTTAAACAAATAGGGAACACCCATTGAAACGATAATCAGATATAAAGAGAATAAACCGCTTCTAACCGCTAAAAAATGGATGAAAACAAATAGGAAAATGGATGAAACCTTGAAAAAACCGTTGATACGCGGTTGGTTTGAATGCCCTCTATGCAACCAACCCCAATAAACCGATGCACAAAAAGCAACAACCTGTAGTAATGCATATCGAATATGATTAGCCGGTGTAGGGATGGCCTTTCCTTGTTCTAATAGAAGTTGAATATCTTGTTGATGATTAAAATAATTCACTATAACCCCTACCGCCACTATATCTATGACTAAAATAACAGCCAACCACCAGTTTCTATACCAAATAAGAGATAAAGAAGGAAGTAAAAAGAAAGCAAAAGGTAAGCCAATAAATGGCACTCTTAATCTGATCCTCTCCAGCATATAATCCCAGTCAAGGGCGACAAAAATACCTAAGGCCACTTCTAAAAAAATGAACCCTAGAACCCAATAATCCAATTTCTGTTGGTAGGTATTCCAAAAGGCCTTTTTGTCCTTTGTTACCACAAAAAAGTAAAATAAAGCTATACCTCCCAGGAGTAATAAGGTGAAAGATTGTAAAAAGGGGGAAAAGATCATCCCTATTACATGGAAGAAAGCAATAAAACCTACAGCAAAAGGCGTATTTTTCAACATCATAAATTATGGGACTAAAGATATACATTTATAGGAATCCTAAAAAATACTTCCCATTTTGAAATGGAAATCCTACCTTTACATTCAATTCAAAAAATTATGTCTCTGAACGTATTCGATAATCTTACCGCCCTCAAGGAAGAAATAAGCTCCTGGAAACCCACCGACAGTGAGGCATTGGAAATATTCCGTATTCGATTTATCGGTACAAAGAATATTCTCAAACCTTTAATGGGAGAAATTCGCAATGTACCGAATGAAAGGAAAAAGGAATTTGGACAACTTTTGAATGAAGTAAAAGACCTGGCAGAGACGGTTTTTCAAAGCCAAAAAGAAATTTTTGATGCGTCGAATGCATCGGGTAACTCTTTACATCTGGATTTAACTGCTCCGGGTGAACCCGTTGACATAGGATCACGACACCCTGTGTCAATTACCATGAACCGCATCATAAAAATTTTCGATAGAATGGGATTTGTGGTTGCGGAGGAGCGGGAAATTGAGGACGACTGGCATAATTTTTCTGCCATGAATACGCCGGCAGATCACCCAGCCAGAGATATGCAGGACACCTATTATCTTAGAGATAATTCGAATATGTTATTGAGAACGCATACCTCTTCCGTACAGGCAAGAATAATGATGTCTCAAAAGCCTCCCATTAGAATCATTGCACCGGGCAGAGTATATAGAAACGAAACTATTTCTGCACGGTCCCATTGCCAGTTTCACCAGGTAGAAGGCTTATATATTGATAAAAAGGTATCATTTGCCGATTTAAAACAGACGCTACTGCATTTTTCCAAAGAAATGTACGGTCCCCATACAAAAATACGACTCAGACCTTCCTATTTCCCCTTTACTGAACCCAGTGCTGAAATGGATGTTTCTTGTTTTATTTGCGACAGTAAAGGATGTAATGTTTGTAAATACACAGGTTGGGTAGAGATTATGGGTTGTGGCATGGTTGACCCTCAGGTTTTAATCAACTGTGGCATTGACCCGGAAGAATATTCAGGTTTTGCTTTTGGAATGGGTATTGAGCGTCAGGCAATGATGCTATATGGTATTCAGGATATTAGATTACTTTTTGAAAATGACGTTCGATTCTTACGTCAATTTACCTCTGCCAGATAAATTTTTATTATGAAACCGAGTATCCCAAAAGGTACGCGTGATTTTGGACCTAAAGAAGTTCAAAAACGTAATTATCTTTTTTCCATTATAAGAGAAGTTTTTATTCGTTTTGGCTACCAACCGATAGAGACTCCTACGCTTGAAAATTTATCGACGCTCACAGGAAAGTACGGTGAAGAAGGAGACAAACTACTTTTTAAGGTTTTGACCAATGTGAGTGGAGAGGAAAGCGGACCAGCAAAACGAGGATTGCGCTATGACCTCACGGTACCATTTGCCCGTTTTGTGGTTATGCATCAAAATGAATTACATTTTCCGTTCAAACGATTTCAAATACAACCTGTTTGGCGCGCCGACCGCCCTCAGAAAGGAAGATACCAGGAATTTTATCAGTGTGATGCTGATATTGTTGGCTCCCCTTCTTTGATGTACGAAGCGGAATTGGTCCAAATATTTGATCTCGTTTTTGCCAAATTAGGTATTCCCGTTTGTATAGAGGTTAATAATCGGAAAATTCTTAGCGGTATCGCAGAGGTCTTTGGTATTTCCAGTCATTTTACAGCCATGACCATGGCTATCGACAAATGGGATAAAATTGGCCCGGATGGTGTAGCTAAAGAGATGATTCAGAGAGGAATTTCAGAGGAAATTGCTGGAAAATTAATTGATGTTCTCGGGAATAACGACCTTGAATTTTATAGAAACTTACTTGAGAAAAGTGAAACAGGTCAACTTGGTATCAATGAACTGGATACCTTCTGGCGCTATTTGTCCGCTTTTAATCCGACAAATAAAATCATTTTTTCTCCCCTTTTAGCCAGAGGACTTGGGTATTACACGGGTTGTATTTTTGAAGTAAAAGCGACAACGGTCGAAATGGGAAGTATTGGTGGCGGAGGAAGATATGCCAATCTAACAGAAATATTTGGCTTGCCGAATATGCCTGGTGTTGGTATTTCCTTTGGCGCAGAGAGAATATATGATGTAATGGAAACTTTACAGCTTTTCCCAACCCAATTTTCAGAACGTATCAAAGTTCTTTTTGTCGCGTTCGACGAACCTTCCCATCTTTATGCCTTTAAAGCACTTGCAAAGGTTAGAGAAAATGGCATTTGTTCCGACATCTATCCCGATCCGTCGAAACTGAAAAAACAAATTAAATACGCGTCCGATAATACTATCCCTTTTGTCGCCATAGCAGGGGAAACGGAAATGGAAAATAATCAGTTTATGTTGAAAAATCTTGAGACAGGCGAGCAGAAAAGTTATACACTAGACGAATTAATATCTTTCTTAAAGAATTAAAAAATAGAAGGTGTTTTAACATGATGTCAAAACACCTTCCACTTTACATCGTTTTATACTCTGCAAATCCTGCTTTTATAGATCGCACAACACCATCACCAGTCCATTCTTCGGCGCCTGGGATAATAGTTGTTTTGGCAATTACGGCTTCTTCAGTTAAGCCATCCTTAACCTGTTGTTTGATATAAACCCGCAACTTATCCAAATAATTTTGCATCGCTCTAATATCAGATGCATTGATTTGAACCGAGTATTTTTCATTTGCATGACCACAAATAAAGATGGTATCTTTATCATAGTACCTTACAATTTTTTCAAGCGTTTCTATCCATTGATCAATGGAGGCACCTCCGGGAACATCGATAAATGGGAATCTACGGTTAAAAACCAAATCACCCACGTGAGCAATGTTTGCCTTTTCAAAATGCACCACTATATCCCCATTGGTATGTCCTCTGCCAAAATAACGGCATTCGACAGACTCCTTAGCTAGTTTAAATGACGCCTTATCTATGACAATCGTGTCGGCAAGCAGGTTTTTATCTAAAGCATTTTGAGCAAGCGCTGTTTTTTCTAAATTAATGCGACAATTTTCATGAGAGACCACCTTGTCAACCATGTCCTTAAAAACAATATTACCGGCCGTGTGATCCCCGTGATGATGCGTATTGATAAGCAGATTTAATTTATTGGCATTCACTTTACGTATCTCCGCCAACAAATTAGCCGCTTGTTCAGGAAACTGGGTGTCAATAACCACGGACTGGTCTTTGGTCAGATAACAGCCAATGGTACCTCCTCTTTCGGTATAATAGCCAACATTCCCTCTTATCATGGTCATATTTCCGGCAAATGAAAATTGACCGATCAATGGATTTAACCAGGCAAAACCAGCGATTGCTGCGGATTGCTTTAAAAATTCTCTTCTGTTTTTCATGGTTTTACTTTGCTGACATGTAAAGAATAGATCGTTTTACTTTGAAATGTTTCTCCCGGTTTTAACACCGTTGTAGGAAAAGCGGGATGATTTGGGGAATCGGGAAAGTGCTGTGTTTCAAGACAAAAGCCATTTCTAAAACCGTATTTATTCCCTCTTTTACCTGTTAAACTACCGTTTAAAAAATTTCCACAATAAAATTGCATGCCGGGTTGCGTAGTTTTCACTTCCAACAGACGACCACTTGAAGCTTCCCAAACCTGAGCTGCAACAGATAGTTCATCGCCATTCTTATTTAATACAAAATTATGGTCATAGCCTTTTCCTCTTATTATTTGATCAAACTCGGTATTGACCCTTTCGCCAATAAGATGCCATTCTCTAAAATCAAAAGGAGTATTAGCAACATCCGCATGATTCTCCAACGGGATTAAAGTACTATCCACCGGGGTGAACTGATTGGCAAATATTTTTAACTGATGATCTAAAATATCACCATTCCCCTCGCCTTTCAGATTAAAATAGGCATGATTTGTAAGATTGACTACGGTTGTTTTATCAGTGGTCGCTTTATAATCGATGGAAAGCTCATTGTTATCATTCAACTTGTAAGTGACCTCCACTTGTAAATTTCCTGGAAATCCTTCCTCCATATCAGGGCTATTCAGCATTAAGATAACACCTACGACTTCCTTTTCTTCCAATGATTTAGCGCTCCATAATTTTTTATGGAATCCTAATGGGCCTCCGTGTAAAGCGTTGGGAGGATTGTTGATGGCTAAAGAATAGGATTTACCTTCCAGCGTAAATTTCCCCAAAGCGATTCTATTGGCATAACGACCGACTAAAGATCCAAAGTAAGGATGTGTCCCCTGATAGGATGACAAATCATTAAAGCCTAAAATAACGTCATCAAAATTTCCGTCTTTATCGGGCGCAGACCATCTTGTAATGGTACCACCAAGGGTAGAGATATCCACCTCTAAACCGTTTGAATTTTTTAATGTAAAGAGCTGTGCTTCTCCCTCAGGCGTATTGCCAAAGAAAGTAGAACTGACCGAAAGTTTACTCATTGTGTTTTCCTTGTTTGTGTTTGACTGACATCCCCAATTCATTAAGATTGAAATGCAGCATAATGTCCAGATATATTGTTTCATTTTTGTTAAGTTAATGGTTTAAAATTAGAATGGATAATCGAAATCAGCCATTAAAGTATAAATAGGCGGCTAAAATAAGAGCCAGCACCAGCAAAGTAGCGAAAATATCCATTTTATTATAACTGGAGCGTGTTTCTATTTGTTGTTCTTCGTTTACGGTATCTATGGTTAATCCGGCGAAAGATGCATAATCTGGTGCGGGCGTGGCATAACTTACCAAAACCATAACCAACCCACTGACGATTAAAATAAGCAGACTATAATATTGAAAGAAAAAGTTATTAACAATCCATAAAAAAGAGCCGGAAGCGTAGGAAAAACCTTCATATAACATGACTGGCGTATCGACAGCCAGACGAAATAATCCCATGATGAAACCTACAACAAGAGCGGCCAAAGCACCTTGAGCATTCATTCTTTTATTAAAAATGCCAAAAAAGAAGACCACAAAAATAGGAGGAGCCAGATAGCCCTGAACACTTTGCAGATAGTCATAAAGTCCTCTACTTCCCTGAATGACGGGGATCCATAATAACCCAATAACTACCATCACTGCGGTAGCTATTTGTCCGACCCTCACTAAGGTTTTTTCAGAAGCATCTGGTTTATATTTAGAATATAAATCCATGGTAAATAAAGTGGAAGAGGCATTAAAAACCCCTGCCAGGGAACTCATTAATGCGGCTAACAGCCCTGCCACTACTATGCCCCTAATGCCAGAAGGTAAAATATGAGCCACCAGTAAAGGAAAAGCTTGTTGGGCATTTGCTTTAACCAAGACCCCGTTTTCATCTAATAAAGCCTGACCCATAACGGGCATTTTACCACTTGCGGCCAATGCAAAACTGATAATACCAGGAATAATGAAAATAAAAACAGGCAAAAGCTTAAGGAAAGCAGCAGCGATAGTTCCCCGCCTGGCTTCTGTCAAATTAGCGGCACCCAGCATTCGTTGAACTATATATTGGTCTGTACACCAATACCATAATCCAATGATAGGGGCACAAAACAACATACTTAGCCATGGATAATTACTATTAAAATACCAGGCCAGATGCGTTTCAGTTTTTATCGGTGCCCAGGTTCCCGTCATGCCATCGGGAACCAGAGGTTTCCATAAATTAAACATCTCAGAACCAGCAATTTTTTTTAGTTCTCCCCATCCACCTAAAGCATCCAGTCCATAAACCGTCACTAAAAGGGAGCCTATGATTAATATGACCGTCTGAATGGCCTCTGTATAAGCCACAGCTCTTAATCCACCCACAATGGTATAAAGTCCGGTCAGCACAATAACCAGAATAGAACCAATCCAAAAGCTATTCAAACCCATAAAATTTACTTCGGGAAGTAAGACGCCAAAGACAATACCTCCGGCAAAAATGCCAACGGCTACTTTTGTCAGCACATAAGCAACCAATGAGATAATGGACAGAACATATCGTGAGACAGGTGAAAAACGTCTTTCTAAAAATTCAGGCATGGTAAAAACCTTCGATCTCATATAAAATGGTGCTAAAACCCATCCCAAAACCAAAAGACACCAGGCATGTAATTCATAATGTGCCATAGCGACACCATCAGTAGCTCCTGATCCGGCCAACCCTACAATATGTTCAGAACCAATGTTTGAAGCAAAAATGGAAGCACCAACGATAAACCAACCTAAATTTCGGCCGGCAAGGAAATAGTCGTCAGAGGTGTCCTTTTTATTTTTTATTACCCACCAGGCAATACCTAATATCAAGGTAAAATAACCCCCTATTATTAACCAGTCTAAGGTGGAAAGTACATTCATAATTGTTCATTTAATATGTTAGCTTATTAAAGATAAAAATTTAGGCGTTTAATCCTTGAAATAAGACCTGTTTTTTTGCAGTAAGTGAATGAATATTCATTTTTATTCATTCGATCTTATCTATGAAAAAACAATTGTTTACTTTTGAATGAACAAATAAAATCTAATTATCATGTCAAGACACCAATCTTTTATCCACCACGTATTTTTCTGGCTTAAAAAGGCCAAAAACCAGGAAGATCAAGAAAAATTAGTCGCTGGACTAGAAAAATTAAGTGCCATTGCTGATATTACTGGCTTTCATATAGGTATTCCAGCCGTTACAGATCGTCCGGTCATTGACAGTTCCTACGATATTTCATTATGTATATTTTTCGATACGTCGGAAGCTCAGGATGCCTACCAGATTGACCCACTTCACTTA
>CAMDWC010000123.1 GCA_945878825.1 Haliscomenobacter hydrossis DSM 1100 | reverse complement strand
GGTCATACCGATAATTTATCTATTTCTAATTCCTGTAACATAGATAACTGGGACTTAAGTGTTCGCAGAGCTACCTCCGTTGTGCGCTTTCTGCAACAAAAACACCAGGTAGATCCAAAAAGAATGACCGCTGGAGGTAGAGGTGAATTCTCTCCGAAGGTAGAAAATGACTCGGCGGCAGGAAGACAGGCAAATAGAAGAACTGAGATTATTATTACACCAAAATTAGATCAGTTTTTTAATCTGCTATCTTCGCCTGAAAGTAAAAATTAAAATCGTTTGAATAGTCTGATTTATGATTCTCCTTTTGGTTTATTGCGTATCATAACCAATGAGAGTAAGTTGGTTTCGGTAAAATTAGTTGATGCCAAAAATGAAAATGACGTTATGTCTTCTCATGATGTGGTCGCTTTAGAAACCGTTAATCAACTGCAGCAATATTTTAATAAAAAGAGGACGGAGTTTGATTTACCCATTTCTTACGGAAATGCTTCCCCTTTTCAAGTAGCTGTTTGGGAATCTTTACAACGCATTCCCTGCGGCGAAACAGTAAGTTATAGCGAATTAGCGTCTATGGCTGGAAGTGAAAAAGCATTCCGGGCCGCTGGAAATGCCAATCGGAATAATCCCATTGCTATCGTTATTCCCTGCCATAGATGCATCGCAAAAAACGGGAATCTTCATGGTTATTTTTACGGTCTGGAAAAGAAGAAATTCCTTTTAGATTTAGAGCAATTAAGGTAAGAAGGAATCTCCTTTAACTTGTGGTACTTATCCAAATGGATACGTGGATATCGTTAATTTGGTTTACCCTAAAATGTCAAGTTTTTTACGTAAAAAACTTGACATTTTATTAAAAATCTCTTATTTTTGTCCAATGAAAGTAGCTGAGCAAATACGAAAAACTATTGAAAATATACCTGAAAGTCAACCTTTTGGATATGCTGATTTGAATATTGAACCAGTCAATTTTGTTACTGCTGCCAAAGCTTTGGAGCGTTTGAAAAAAAAAGGAATTATAGAAAAAGTATCAAAAGGCATTTTTTACAAACCTAAAATGACTATAATGGGTTCATTAGGACCAGATTATGATGCATTACTAAAGCGATTTTTATTTAAAGATGGCAAAAGAGTAGGATATATTACAGGAGGTGAATTATATAATCAGTTAAACCTTACCACTCAAAATTATTTTAGAACAAAAATTGCAACCAATATAAGTCGAAAAAAAATAGAAAAGGGATGGCTAAAAACAAGCACAGTAAAAGCATATACGGAAATTACTGAGGACAATTATCAGTTACTCGGAATTTTAGATGCGCTTAAAGATATAAGATACATATCAGATACATCTACCTCCCAAGCCATTAAAATATTAGCAGGCAAACTAGTAAACTTTAGCAAACCAAATATTAATACTTTGATTAAACTTTCAATGGAATATCCACCAAGAGTAAGAGCATTATTAGGAGCTATTGTTCAAGAAAAATTTACCCCTGATTTTGATTTATCTGATTTAAAAGGCAGTTTAAATCCAACAACCATTTTTAAATTAAATATTAAGGAAGCAGATTGGCCCACAATTAAAAATTGGCAAATAAAATGAAATTACACCTCAATAAAGATTTATTTGTTGATATGCTTCAAATTACTTCTGAATCGATGGGTATAAAAGCCGTATATATTGAAAAAGATTATTGGGTTACTTACGCATTGTTCTCTATTTTCAACGATAAAATTGGAAAGGACACCGTATTTAAGGGCGGAACGGCGCTTTCCAAATGTTACAATATGATAGAACGCTTTTCGGAAGATATTGATTTGGTGGTTTTAAGGCGTGATAGTGAAACAGACAGCAAATTAAAATCAAAATTAAAGGCAATAAGTACGGTTGTAGAAATCCTCTTGCCAGAAGTAAACATTGAAGGTATTACCCATAAAATGGGAATGAACCGAAAAACTGCACACTCTTACAACAAAGAATTTAAGGGCAAGTAAGAGATGTCATCATTCTGGAATCAAGCTGGTTGGGTTATTACGAACCTTTCACCACCAAAAATACTATTTCGTTTGTTGGTGATATGATGCTAAAAAATGAACAAACTAATATGGCAACAGAATACGGATTAATTCCTTTCCCATTACAGGTTTTAGAACCAATAAGAGCCATTTGTGAAAAAATAATGAGTTTAGTTCGCTTTTCTTACGGCGAAAATCCTGTGGATGATTTAAAAAAAAAGATAAGGCACACTTATGATTTACATCAGCTTCTTAAACAAGATGAATATTTAAAATTCCTTCATTCGGAGGCTTTTGATGAAATGCTTTTAAAAGTTGCAAATGATGATGTAAAAAGTTTTAGAAATAACAATAGATGGTTAATTCATCATGCTAATGAAGCACTTATTTTTAAGCATCTGGAAAATGTCTGGAGTGAGTTAAAATCAATTTATAATGGAACCTTTAAAAACTTGGTGTATGGAGAATTACCAAAAGAAGAAGCTATTTTAGAAACATTGAAAATGATTAATGAAAGATTAAAAACAATTTTTTGGACGATAAAAATTGAACCCATAAAATGATATTCTCTTAAGTAAATTCAGTACAGAAAGGGCATTTACTAAATTATTGTGTAAGTTTCCTTTTCCTCATCAATAAAAGAACTAGAAAAGCTTAAGTTCAGAATAAATAGTAAATTGTTACATAATGCAACTGCATACAAAACCAGGTTTTGTTACTTTTATCATCATTGTGAGGTGTTAATCTAATATTTGTACAAGACAAAATTTGCTTTTAGCCCCCACTAACAGGAGGGATAATTACAATCTCCGCATCTTCTGTTAAGAGCATCTCATCAGATGCATACGATTGATTTACAGCAATGGCCATTGTTTTCAGTTTAACCATTTCTGGATAATTTTCAAACAAATAGTCTTTCAATTGACCAACTGTTAAAACCTTATCTGGTTCAATATTAATACTTGAATTTCCTAAAATTTCTTTAGCTATCCCAAATGCTTTGACCCTCATTTTTCGCTTTTCTTTTTTAACATCTAAATTTAACTTTTTTTTATCTTAACTTTCGCCATTAAAGTTAAATATCTTGATAGTTCAGACAGACGCAGATTTATTGGGTATGCAGGCAGCCAGTAATGCAGTGGCCCTAACCCTAAAATCAATGATTGGTTATGCCAAACCGGGCATGAATACCTTCGAATTAGATGAATATGGCGCACAATTACTAAAAAATTATGGCGCCATTTCTGCACCCATAAAGGATTACAAATTTCCAGGCTACACCTGCATTTCCCTAAATAAAGAAGCTGCACATGGTATTCCTTCAAAAGGTAAGATGCTAAAAGAAGGCGATTTAATAAATATTGATGTCTCAGCGGAACTTGACGGTTATTATGGAGATAATGGATTTTCATTCATTCTTGGAAATGACCTAACAGGATTACAACCACTGGTTTCAGCCTCCAGAGAAATACTACTGGCAGCCATAAAAGAAATTAAAGCTGGTGTGAGAATCGCTGTAGTCGGCAGATTTATACAGCAAAAAGCTGCTGAAAGAGGTTTTAAAGTGATTAAAAATTTAGTAGGTCACGGCATTGGTAGAAAATTACACGAAGATCCAGACGAGATTCCCTGTTTTTACGACCCTTATAATAAAGCCGTTTTTAAAAAAAATAGTGTCATCGCTTTAGAAACCTTTATTTCTACCAAAGCTTCTTTTGTTAAGGAAGATACCGATGGCTGGACAATGATTACCCGCGATGGCAGTTATGTGGCACAACACGAACATACCCTTATCGTTACCAATGAGGAGCCTACCATCCTAACCTGGCAAAATGGAATCTGATATGCACTATATTGACTTTACAACTATTGTTAACCACGCATGGGATGCTTATGACAGCAGCAGACCCATTAAGTCTATCTCTGATATAAGTGCCCGGGTTTCTACCAATCATGTTTACAAAATTATTTTTCCAGAAGGTGATTTTGTTATAGCTAAGCTTTCCTACTTTGGAAAATACGATCATTTTATTGAGGATCATTCCATCATAAATGTCCTTGCAAATAATTTAAATACCCCTTTTAATCACTTTCTAGCCCGTTCCTTAATTAAAGGAAATCAGCTTTTTGTACATAGGTATAAAGATTCTTTGATTGATGCCTGGGTAGTTTTTTATAATCCTGTTACCATTGATCAGAAATTACCCGCACGATTAAATCACAAACAAATAGAACGACTGGGAGAAGAATTTGCTGCCTTTCATAAAGCTTGTTCCAGGGTATCGAATACTTTGCCACCCTCCTCAAAAACACTTAAATCAGATCTTTATCATTTGCTGGACATCTTATCAACTGATTTCGGTCAATTTGAACACAGATTATATGCTTCCGTCATTCAAGAACAATGTGAACGTTTTTTTACTAACAGCGATTTACTACGGATTGATAAATTGCAAAAATTGCCTGTTTTTGTAGACTGGAATATTGGAAATTTTTCTGTCACAAATCAAACCAGTCTATTTTCCCGATGGGATTATGATTGGTTTAGAATGGCTTCCCGGATTTTAGATTTTTATTTTCTTAGCAGAATTGTATCTGATGCCGGTGACAGAACCGTATTCAGCTACAATATTTCTACCTTAATGGAAGACCGTTTTATGATATTTCTTAAAGCATACCATCGCGTTTATCCGCTCACTGAAACGGAGATCAGGTTTATACCAGAGGTATATCGATTTTTTATTCTTAACTATGTCATTAAAGATGGCCGATATTTCTTCCACGAAATATATGCCACTAAATTACAAAAGGAAGCCTACAGCACCTATTTACCCAGCATTGAAAAAGAATTTAATGCCGATAAATTACTTCGGGCACTAGCGCTATAATAAAAACGTATGACTAAAATTTCTTCTTTTGCAAATGTTGTTAAACATTATGATGCTATTTTCTTTGACGCATTTGGGGTTCTTAAAAATTATAATGGCCTGATTGAAGGCGTGGCAGAAACTATTTATAAGCTGCATAATGACCAAAAACAAATTTTTATTCTTACTAACGATTCTTCCCGAAGTCCTTTTGAATTAGCAAAAAGATATCAACAGCAGGGCATTGATTTAATTACCGAGGAAAATATGATTTCTTCCGGCATGCTCGCCCGAGAATACCTTCAATTAAAGATTAAAAAAGGTACCATTGCTTATTTAGGAACTAAAAATTCTGCTCATTATGTTGAAAATTTAGGCCTTCCCACTTTACCCATCAGCGAGGTACAGGCCGAAAACTTTTCTGACATTTCCGCTTTGGTGCTGTTAGATGAAGAAGGTTTTAACTGGGAAAGTGATTTGAGTAAATCCATTAATTTACTCAGACATAAAAATATTCCTGTCGTAGTTGCGAATACCGATAGGACTTATCCTGTTAGTAACAATCAAATTAATATTGCTATCGGTGGTATTGCCAACATGCTGGAAGATATTGTTGGTAAACGATTTATTCGCTTCGGAAAACCTGACGTTCCTTTATTTATCTATGCTTACGAAAAATTATCTGCTATAAAAAGTATTCCAAAAGACAAAATACTCATGGTGGGAGATACGCTGCATACAGATATTTTAGGGGGCAATAAATTCGGCATACATACCGCCCTCGTTTTATCGGGTAATACTCTTCCTGACCAACATCATTTTTTAATTAGTTCCAGTGGAATCATACCCGATTATGTATGCCATTCCGTAGCACTTTAACTTTTTAATAAAGCTATTATCTGCTCTGCATGTGCTTTTGTGTCGACTTTATCAATGACATGAGCTACTTTACCTTCCTCATTTATGATGAAAGTACTTCTTAGTACGCCAAAGTATTTTTTACCATACATAGATTTCTCTCCCCAGGCACCTAAAACACTTAATAACCTGGCTTCTGTATCTGCAATAAGCGCAAAAGGTAGCTGATATTTATCTTTAAATTTTAAATGTTTCTTTTCATTATCCGGACTTACACCATAAATAAGGTATCCCATGTCCTTTAATGTGGCATAATGATCTCTTAAACTACAGTTTTCGGCGGTACAACCCGGCGTATCATCTTTCGGATAACAGAATAAAATATACTTTTTACCCAATAATAAGGTAGAACTTACTACCGTACCTTGCTCATCTTTTTCTTCAAAGGAAGGAACGTCGTTCCCAATAGTCAAATGGCTCATTTTTCATTATTTTTACAAGAAACAAGATAGGCAAAACTTAGTTCATTAAAATTATTTCCACACCTTAAATGACTTTGTGAAATGATTTATGTTATTCATTTTGTCCCAACTCGTTACCTTAATTTCATATTTTCCCTTTTTGAGATCAACAGGTAAATGTCCGGAAATGATACCGCTTTTACTGTCAGACCGCATTCTAATCCATTGTCCGTTTAAGGTAACTTTAAAAAAGGGATAATCCATCTGATCCGGTAAATCTACGTTATCTGAAAGATGAAATTGTAAGATTCCCTTTTTCCCCCTTCCTGCTAATGATAAATCTTTTATGGTAGGAGGTATGGTATCTATCATGATTGAAAACTCTCCGAACTTATCAACTTGTCCCTCAAGAAAATTTTTCCTCCATTTTCCCCCATAATTAACATATTTACCTCGTGGATTGCAACCTGAAATAAATGCCTTTTCCCTTAAATAGTCAGGCATAATTCCCGACCGAATGGACAAAAAAATGTCTTTATGCAAAGGTTCATTATCATTATGAACCGAGTGAATTCTTGAAAAAGTTTCCCTGCGAATTTCATTTATCTCCCGATACATAAAAGGAATATTTAAATAAACAGCTCCTTTAGGAATGTTAATCTCTATAGAATAGGTCTTTAACCGGTTATCAACATTTCTATACACATACTTATTGTGAGAAGGGAGCGAGGGTAAATAACCTTTAATGCCTCTAATGGCTATTCTTTTCCGACTATAATTCCCCGCATAATCTAAAGCTTCGACTTCTATATTGGTTATTTTACCATTTTTGATATCGAAGTATCCATCATTTTGTAGCTTTTTATATGACGTAAAATTATTACCCGGAAGACGGTAACATCTATAAAAAATATCCTTTGATAACTTATTTTCTTTATAATCAATTAAAGCATTGGCATATTTAGACTCCTCCAGGGCAATCTTGCCAGCTAAAAAATGGAAATGAAGATTTCCATCTACGTACATTTTCAACTGATAAACCCCATTTCTATTATTGTTTCCCTCCATGCCATCAAAAACCTGTGCGGCTAAAGCAGATTTACCAACTAACATTTCCAATGTATCTACTTTAAAATATTCATTTTTATTAAGCTTAACAAATCTTTCGCTTCTGGAAACCCTATTTTCATCAACATTAATCAGTTTTAATGCGGTCCATTCCGGGGGAGAACAATCCTTTACATTTACACTAAAATACAAGGGATTAACTTGTTTATTTTGTTTTAAATCTCGAATTTCATAATGAAGATGGGACCCAAACGAGAAGCCAGTATTTCCAATTTCACCTATTTTATCCCCTTTTTTAACCAGAATTTCATCCTTCTTGAAATAAACTGAAAAATTTGACTTCTTATATTTTTTAGCTTCCTTATAATAATGTTCTTCGAATGGTGTGTTAAAGGTAGATAAGTGGCCGTAAATAGACATATATCCATTTTTATGTTTTATGTATATAACATTGCCATAACCCGTTCCCTTTGACTCCAATTTGTGAAGAAATCCATCTTCCACTGCATAAACTGGTGTTCCCACGGTCCCTTTAATATCTATTCCACCATGAAAATGATCTGAACGTAACTCTGCAAATGTACCGGAAAGAGAAACGGGTATTTTTACTGGTTCACCAAGTTTTGTTATTGAAAACAAGGCCAAAAAAATTAAGGCGTAAAAATTAATTATTAAAATAGTTCTCCCAGGAACCAATATACGTTTCCTCAATGTTATTATGGTTTAGAATATCAATAAAGTCCTGTCTTTTTATGGCATTAGCGCCCAAACTTTCTAAGTGCTTAGTCTCCTGTTGACAATCAATAAGTACAAAATCCTTTTTAATCAATTGATTTACTAAGGAAATAAATCCAAATTTTGAAGCATTGGAAACCTTAGCAAACATAGACTCACCAAAAAATACCTTTCCCAAAGAAATACCATAAAGGCCACCAACCAATTCATTGTCCAACCAGACTTCAACAGAATGTGCATAACCTTTTTTATGCAATTGAATATAAGCTGCCAACATTTTAGAGGTAATCCAGGTTCCCGGCTGATCCTCTCTATCTATTTTTTGACAATTTTTAATAACGTCTTCAAAATTTTGATCCCAGGTAACCTTAAATTTATTTTGATTGAAATAAGGTCGCATACTTTTTGAAACAATTAAATTTTCAGGAAAAAGGACAAACCTTGGATCTGGCGACCACCATAAAATAGGACTTTTATCAGAAGAATACCATGGAAAAATTCCTTTACTGTATGCCAATATAAGACGTTCTACTGATAAATCTCCCCCTACAGCAACAATGCCTTCGTCTGTACTTTCTACCACTTCAGGAAACCATAAATCTGTTTTTAACATCATTATTATTAAATTTCGTTTTCCACATTGTTGTTAACATTAATTAAAATTGCAAAGAATTCAAAACACCTATATTTATCAACCTTTAACAATAAATTAAAAGTGAAAAGTGGTTATTTAAAGCAGTTTATCACATTATATAAATTTAGATATAAACATTTTTCCTTTTTTTTAAATTTATTAACATAATTACCAACAAGAACCCTTTAATTAAAACATTTTATTAACTTTAATTTATATAAAAAATAATTTATAAATAACTGATTTACAATATTATATATTTATATATTTTAAATAAAAAATATTAAATCTATAATTAACATAAAATAAAATACTTAGCATACTATCAAAAGTCAAAAAGGCATGCAACAATTAAAACAATTTATTAATAATGTTCGTCCACAAACCAAAAAAATACAAACTTTCTTTTTATTTAATATAAGGTAATAAAATAAAATTGTAATGTTATAAAACTATAAAAAAAACATGTGGAAAACATGTGGAAAACGATAA